>JBKBOF010000004.1:0-2329 GCA_046294955.1 Paracoccaceae bacterium | reverse complement strand
TCATTGGCCAGATACCGGGTTGCGCTTTCCAGCGCCGCCTTGGCGACTCCCATCACGTTGTAGTTCGGTGACACGCGGTTCGACCCTTGGAAGGTCAGGGTGATCAGGCTGCCGCCATCCGGCATCATCTCGGACGCACGCCGCGCGACGTCGATGAAAGAAAAGCACGAGATGGACAGCGAGTTCTGGAAGTTCCCGCGTGAGGTGTTGATGAAGCGGCCTGTCAGCTCGGCCTTGTCAGAAAAGGCGATGGCGTGGATCAGAAAATCCATCGTCCCCCAACGGTCTTTCAGCGCCGCAAAGCAGGCGTCGAGGCTGGCATCATTGGTCACATCGACATCGACCAGAAATTCGGACCCGACACTGGCCGCCAAGGGTTCGACCCGCTTGCCAAAGGCATCTCCCTGATAGGAAAACGCGAGTTCAGCCCCCTCATCGGCCAGGGTCTTGGCGATTCCCCACGCAATGGAGCGTTCATTCGCAACGCCCATGACAAGCCCGCGCTTGCCCTTCATCCAGTTGGCCATGCCAGCTCCTTACGCGCGATACTTGCTCATCACCAACGTGGCGTTGGTGCCGCCAAAGCCAAAGCTGTTGGACAGGACCGAGTCCATGTCCACGCCGTCGCGATAGGCGGTGGCGATTTCTTCGGGCTTCAATTCGGGGTCAAGCTGGGTGACGTTGGCCGAGGCCGTGATGAAACTGCCGTTCAACATCAGAAGCGAATAGATCGCCTCATGCACACCGGTTGCACCAAGGCTGTGGCCGGTCAGTGATTTGGTGGACGAGATCGGCGGCACATTGCTGTCGCCGAATACGCGGCGCACGGCTTTCACCTCGGTGACATCGCCGGCGGGTGTGCTGGTGCCATGGGCGTTGATATAGCTGATGCGGCGACCCTCGGGCAGGGTGGTCAGGGCTTGGCGCATCGACCGTTCGCCGCCTTCGCCACTTGGGGCCACCATGTCATGACCATCCGACGTTGCCCCATAGCCGGTGACTTCGGCGTAGATCTTGGCCCCGCGGGCAAGCGCGTGGTTCAACTCTTCCAGCACCACCACACCGCCACCGCCCGCGATCACAAAGCCATCGCGCAAGGCATCAAAGGCCCGCGAGGCGGTTTCGGGGGCGTCGTTGTATTTCGACGACATCGCGCCCATGGCGTCGAACAGGCACGACAACGTCCAGTCCAGTTCCTCGCCACCGCCCGCGAACACGATATCCTGTTTGCCGAACTGGATCAGCTCGGTGCCGTTGCCGATGCAATGGGCGGAAGTGGAACAGGCAGAGGTGATCGAATAGTTCACACCCTTGATCTTGAACGGCGTAGCGAGGCAAGCCGAAGTGGTCGATGACATGCCCTTGGTCACACCAAAGGGGCCGATGCGCTTGGGACTGCCGCTGTCGCGGACGATGTTGTGGGCCTTGAAGAACGACTTGGTTGACGGTCCGCCCGAACCCACGATGATACCTGTGCGCTCGTTCGAGATATCTGACGGCTCCAGCCCCGAGTCCTCGATTGCCTGACGCATGGCGATGAAGTTATAGGCCGCGCCGTCACCCATGAAGCGCAGGTCGCGCTTGTCGATGTTGTCTTCCAGCACGATCTGCGGCTGGCCATGGATCTGGCTGCGAAAGCCGCGTTCTGCATATTCGGGGGCAAACACGATCCCCGACTTGCCCGCACGCAGGGATGCCTCGACCTCTGCGGCGGAATTGCCGATGGACGATACGATTCCAATACCGGTGATGACGACGCGACGCATGGGCGCCTCCTTCGCTTGGGGTCAGGTGGACGAGAGTGCCACTTTCATATCGGTGACGTGATAGATCACTTCGCCGTCAGCTTCCACCCGGCCATTCGCCACGCCCATGGTCAGGCGGCGGGTTTGCAGGGCTTTAGTGAAATCCACAAAATAGCGCAGCATCTTGCGGTCGGGACGGACCATGCCGGTCAGTTTGACCTCGCCCACGCCAAGCGCGTAGCCGCGCCCCTGCCAGCCGCGCCAGCCAAGGTTGAAGCCGGTCAGTTGCCACAGCCCGTCAAGGCCAAGGCAGCCCGGCATGATCGGGTTGCCGGGAAAATGGCATTGGAAAAACCACAGGTCCGGGGTGACGTCGAATTCCGCCACCACATGGCCCTTGCCGTGCAATCCGCCGTCTTCTGAAATCTCGGTGATGCGGTCCATCATCAACATCGGCGGGGCCGGAAGCTGGGCATTGCCGGGGCCGAACAGCTCGCCGCGCGCGCAGGCCAAAAGTGCTTCTTTGTCAAAGCTGGACGGAAATTGCCCCATCGCCGACGGCTCCCCCTGAACGTGTCATCTTC
>JBKBOF010000003.1:43775-58093 GCA_046294955.1 Paracoccaceae bacterium | reverse complement strand
CGAGTTGCCGTTGCATGGCGGCTCTTACGCAGAAATCGCTGTCGTGGGTGGCGAAGAAGGCGGATTGAGATTTCAGGTGGCCGATGAAAACGGCATTGTGGTCTGCCAGCACACCAGCGGTTCCGATCCGGCAGTCTGCGGCTTCGTGCCCGCATGGAACGGATATTTCTTCGTCACGGTGCAAAACACAGGTGAGAGGCCAGATCACTACTACCTTTTGACCAACTGAACCATTGCCCGCCTGTCTGTGTTTCGGGTCAGCTATTTGAAGCAGTCGAGCATCCGCACGCTGTACAAATGCTGTATTCATCATATCGGCCAGCCGGAGCCATCACACACGTCCGGCAACCTGTGGGTAGCAGGGACATGTCACTAGATGGTCATTCACCATGCCCGTTGCCTGCATGAAAGCATAGACGATCGTCGGGCCACAGAACGCAAATCCCTCGGCCTTCAATGCCTTTGAAAGCGCCAGCGAGGTTTCGGTGAACCCGGGCACCTCTGACAGGCTTTTCCATTGATTATGCTTAACTTTGCCGTCCTGAAACTTCCAGACGAATTGCGAAAAACCCTCGCGCTGGTCAATGCGGAGGTAGGCTTGCGCTGATGCGATCGTCCCTGAGATCTTGCCGCGGTGCCGTACAATGCCGGGATCTGCCAACAGACGCTGAATGTCGGCTTCGCCCCAGGATGCGATGATCTGCGGATGAAATCCTTCAAATGCTTCGCGAAATCTGTCCCGCTTTTTCAGGATCGTGATCCAGCTTAGACCCGCCTGAAAGCCGTCAAGGATAAGCTTTTCCCAAAGTGCCCGGCCATCAAATTCGGGGACTCCCCATTCAAGATCATGATAATCCACATAAATTTTCTCTGACCCGCACCATCCACAACGCTGGCCTTCTGCATTGGTTGTCATTTTTCCCCCGAATGGCACAATTCCGACAAATTGGAACAAATGTGAAACTTTACGCAAGCTTTACTCTTGAGGCAGCATCGTGGCGACGGGAATGCCAACGGGTGTAACATGTCTGCGAAAATCAATTCACTTCAGGATATTACAACCGACCACAGAAGTCCTCTGGCCTTTGCCATATCTGAAAATGACCGTCAGACCATCGGTATGGTTCGCGACGCGCTGCAAACCCGGCGTCTGCGTCTGGCATATCAACCCGTCGTCCTGTCCGCCGATACAAACAGGATCGGGTTTTATGAAGGCTTGATGCGCGTACTTGACACATCCGGCAGGATTATCCCGGCACGCGATTTCATGAGTGCAGTCGAAGCCCATGCAATTGGCAGAGAAATTGACTGTGCTGCACTGTCTATGGGTCTTGCGACCCTTGTTCGACAACCGCAGGTGCGCTTGTCAGTCAACATGTCCGCACGCTCCATCGGTTATCCGAAATGGACATCCATTTTGCGGAACGCTTTGCGCAGCCATCCTGGCCTTGGAGAACGCCTTATTCTTGAAATCACAGAAAGCTCTGCCATGCTGGTCCCGGAAATCGTGATCGCCTTCATGGACGATCTGCAATCCGAAGGAATCGCTTTCGCCCTGGACGATTTCGGTGCAGGCTACACAGCGTTTCGGTTTTTCAAGGACTTCGCGTTTGATATTTTGAAAATCGACGGACAGTTCATACGCAACATCAATAATGACCGCGACAATCAGGTGTTGACGGCCGCGCTGCTGGCAATCGGCAAACAGTTTGACATGCTCTGCGTGGCGGAATCCGTAGAATCCATTGAAGATGCCCGGTTTTTGCAGGCGCTCGGCGTCGATTGCCAGCAAGGATATTTCTTTGGTGCTCCGACCGTAACACCCGTCTGGGACAGCCCGACCGCCAAGCGCGTGGGGTGACACCCCATTTTTGCGGATGCGCCAGATTGCACGCGCAAGAATCTTGCGCTTTGCGGCGTTGCGGCATACGTCGGTAGAGAAGGCGGAGGAAACGCCCTCCGCTACCTTGGCCAAGGGAGAGGGATCACATGACCAATGTCGTAATCGTTGCAGCGGGGCGGACCGCTGTAGGAAGCTTCAACGGCGCCTTCGCCAATACGCCGGCCCACGATCTTGGCGCCGCAGTCATATCAGGCGTGGTGGAGCGTGCCGGGATCGACAAGGCCGAAGTCGAAGAAACCATTCTGGGTCAAGTGCTGACCGCAGGTCAGGGTCAAAACCCCGCCCGTCAAGCGCATATCAAGGCAGGTCTGGCTATCGAAGCCAGCGCGTGGTCCCTGAATCAGGTCTGTGGCTCGGGCCTGCGCGCCGTGGCACTTGGCGCGCAGCATGTGAAACTGGGCGACGCGCGCATCGTCATTGCGGGTGGACAGGAAAGCATGAGCCTTGCCCCCCATGTCGCGCATCTGCGCGCAGGGCAGAAGATGGGCGATTTGTCCTTCATCGACTCGATGATCCGCGACGGACTGTGGGACGCGTTCAACGGCTATCATATGGGCCAGACGGCCGAAAATGTCGCCAATCAATGGCAGATTTCGCGCGATGTGCAGGACGAATTCGCGCTGGTAAGCCAGAACAAGGCCGAAGCCGCGCAGAAGGCGGGCAAGTTCAAGGATGAGATCATCGCCTTCACGGTGAAGACCCGCAAGGGCGAGACGGTCGTGGATCAAGACGAATACATCCGCCACGGTGCCACGCTGGAAAGTATGCAAAAACTGCGTCCGGCCTTCATCAAAGACGGCACGGTCACTGCGGGCAACGCCTCGGGCATCAATGATGGTGCCGCTGCGGTCTTGCTGATGAGCGAAGAAGAGGCGGCCAAGCGTGGGCTGAAGGTTCTGGCGCGGATTGCGTCCTACGCTACCGCTGGCGTCGATCCGTCCATCATGGGGATCGGACCGATCAGCGCATCACGCAAAGCTTTGCAAAAGGCAGGCTGGAAGGTTGGCGATCTGGATCTGGTCGAAGCCAACGAAGCTTTTGCTGCCCAAGCCTGCGCTGTGAACAAGGACATGGGTTGGGATCCGTCGATCGTGAACGTGAACGGCGGCGCCATTGCCATCGGCCACCCGATCGGCGCCTCGGGCTGCCGGATCCTGAACACATTGATCCATGAAATGGGGCGCCGTGACGCGAAAAAGGGTCTGGCCACCTTGTGCATAGGTGGCGGCATGGGCGTTGCCCTTTGCCTGGAACGGTAAACCGCGACTGAAAAATCTGTCTGCAAGTTCTAAGAGGGCGCGCAATAATCTTGCGCGCCCTTACCCTTACGGATAACTAGATTTCAAGGATATGCCAGAAGAAGGAGGACATCATGGCTCGAGTTGCATTGGTCACTGGGGGATCGCGAGGAATTGGCGCGGCAATTTCAGTGGCGTTGAAGGCCGCTGGCTACACGGTCGCCGCAAACTACGCGGGCAACGATGAGGCGGCTGCCGCCTTTACCAAAGAAACCGGAATCCCGACCTACAAATGGTCGGTGGCAGACTACGACGCCTGCGCTGCCGGGATCAAACAGGTCGAAGCAGATCTGGGACCGGTGGATGTATTGGTCAACAACGCCGGTATCACACGCGACTCGATGTTCCATAAAATGACCCCTGGCCAGTGGAAGGAAGTGATCGATACCAACCTTACCGGTCTGTTCAACATGACCCATCCGCTCTGGTCGGGCATGCGCGACCGGAAATTCGGTCGGGTGATCAACATCTCGTCGATCAACGGGCAGAAGGGTCAGGCTGGGCAGGCGAATTACTCCGCTGCCAAGTCGGGGGATCTGGGTTTCACCAAATCGCTGGCCCAAGAAGGTGCCCGCGCCGGAATCACCGTCAACGCCATTTGTCCGGGTTATATCGGCACCGAAATGGTGCGCGCGATCGATGAAAAGGTGCTGAGCGAACGCATCATCCCGCAAATCCCAGTCGGGCGCTTGGGCGAACCTTCGGAAATCGCGCGCTGTGTTGTCTTCCTTGCCGCTGACGACGCAGGCTTCATCACCGGATCCACCATCAGCGCAAACGGCGGTCAGTTCTTCGTCTGATCATGGCAGGCAGGGCTAAAGGGCCGTCCCGGTCGGGGCGGCCCTATCCTGTCAGGCTTTCGCAGCGCTGCCCACTGGCTTGCGGCGAAAGAAGCTGACGACGGCTTGCATGAGTTCGAGCATCGCTTTGGCACGCATGTCGCGAGCTTCACGCATGATGGCATCATGATCAATCTTGGCGGACGTTTCAAACATTGGACATTTCCCGAAGGTCTGTCCTCCCTGCGCCAGAAAATGCGTGCAGGGCCAGCACTTTGCAAGACCAATGTCCATGCGTTCCGTGCAATGCCGATGCCCTGAAGACGCAAGACCGGGATTGACGTAAGGCCATGGCTGGCGTCTTGTCCGCGGCGATAAAAACCGCGAAAGGGGCGGGCGTGACACAGGGCAATGCCACCGCCATCGGCTTTTCCGCCGTTCTGATGTGGGCGCTGTTGGCGCTTTTTACCATCGGGTCTGCGCCAGTGCCCCCGTTGTTGCTGAACGCCCTCTGCTTTGGCATTGGCGGGGTTATCGGGCTTGTGTGGACGGCACGACGCGGCTTTGGCGTGCTGCGCGGCGTTTCGTGGCGGGTCTATGCCTTCGGCACATTGGGTCTGTTCGGGTATCACTTCCTGTATTTCACGGCCTTCCGGCTTGCCCCAACGGCAGAAACCGGGCTGATTGCCTATCTGTGGCCACTGTTCATCGTGCTTTTCTCGGGTCTGTTGCCGGGCGAACGTTTGCGTCCCTTGCATATCGTCGGGGCGCTGATGGCCTTTGCAGGTGCCGCGCTGATCGTCGTGGGGGGGCGCGTCGATCTGGATGGAACTTCGGCCGGCGGATTGGTGCTTGCCTTCGGTTGCGCGATCACTTGGGCCGCCTATTCCGTACTGTCGCGACGTTTGGGAGATGTGCCGACAGAAAGTGTGACGGTCTTTTGTCTGGCAACGGCCTGCCTATCCACCGTCGCCCATCTGGCATTGGAAAAAACGGTCTGGCCGCAAAGCGGCTTGGGGTGGCTGTCTGTGCTGGCCCTTGGCCTTGGACCGGTCGGTGCCGCATTTTTCACATGGGACATCGGCATGAAAAAAGGCGACATCCAGCTATTGGGTGTCGCCTCTTATGCCGCGCCATTGCTGTCCACGCTGGCATTGATTGCCGCAGGCGTTACACCAGCGACTCCGGTCATCGGAGTGGCGGCCATCCTGATCGCCGGTGGGGCCGCACTGGCGGCCCGTGCCAGCGCCCGAGCGTCTACGCCTGCATCAGGCGGGTGATTTCTTCCTTCAGTTTCATCTTCTGCTTCTTCAATTCCGCGATCTTGAGCGCGTCCATCCCCGGACTGCGCTGCTCGCGTTCCACCATATCTGAGAGGTGCTCATGCTTGCGGCGCAGTTCCTGCAGGTGCGAAGCAACGGTCATCTCTTACCTCCTGTGATGGGTTCCAATGTGACGATTGCATCACAAGAGCCGAGTCGTGTCGCCGAAAATCGACCGCTGCAGCGCAGCGACATCGCGCAATTCAGCGAAAATGCGCCAAAAGGTCGCCGCCACCGCGAAGAACCGCACTCGCCTCTGGCGTGTAATGTTCGCGATCGCCGTCATGTGCGTCGCCAGAATGAATCACAAACGGCGCCAACAGACGAAACGCTGCCCGCCCGCCTTTGCGCGCCTGAACGATGATTCGCACCGCAGCGCGACCTTCCCGAGGGGTCAGCGGCAATACTGCAATCGACCCCATTTTGGTCATGCCCGCCAGCACATCGGGCAAACCATCCGTACCGCAAATCAGCGTCAGCCACCCTCCGGGTGCCAATCTGCGCCCACCCGCCTGCACCCATGCAGCCAAAGGCAAATGCACCTGCATCGCCCGCGCCCGGCTTTCGACGGGCGACGGGGTACCCGACGGTGCATAATAGGGCGGGTTCATTATCACCTGATCGAAATCCACCCGCAGGTCCGGTGGCATGTGTGACAGATCCCCGTCGTGGACAGCCATCATCATCCCATTCCGCGTGGCATTGCGACGGGCCAGATCGGCGTAGTCGGTCTGCACCTCCAACCCCGAAAGATGTATATCAGGCACACGCACGCCAAGGCAAAGGCTAGCCGCGCCCGCGCCACAGCCAATGTCAAGCACGCGCTCTCCGGCCTTTGCAGGACAAGCCGCCGCCAGAAGCACAGGGTCGGTAGCAGCACGATACCCTTTGACGGGTTGCAGCAACCGCAGGCGCCCGCACAGGAACTTGTCATCCGAAAGATCGTTTTCGGCGAACATCACAAACCGGTATCAATTTCATTGTCGCGCAATACGGTTCGCGCCATGAACAGATCCTGATCGCGCACCATCAATCGGCGCGGCAATATGCCAAGGCTGCCATCAAGGACGCTCATGTGGACGTCCATTTCAAACGTCGTTATACCCTCGCCCTGAAGCAAGGCTTGTGCGTAGGCGATGATCGTTACGTCGGTTGTGCGCAGGAGTTCTTTCATGCGCCCAGATTTATGATCTTTGACGCAAAAAGGCGAGAGCGGAGCGAACAGGAGATGGGTTTGGATCAGACGGCGTTAGCACCGGCATCGCAAAAGCCGCAAGACCGGCTGTCTGCTTGGCTGGCAGGCGACATGGACGCTGTCAATCTTTTGATCCGTGACCGCATGACAAGCGAACATGCGCCCCGCATTCCCGAAGTGACGGCACACCTGATCGAAGCGGGCGGCAAGCGGCTGCGCCCGATGCTGACGCTCGCTGCGGCCCGTATGTGCGGTTATGGCGGCCCCTATCATGTGCATCTGGCCGCGACGGTAGAGTTCATTCACACCGCCACACTGCTGCATGACGATGTTGTGGATGAAAGCAAACAACGTCGCGGACGGCCAACGGCGAACCTTTTGTGGGACAACAAGTCAAGCGTGCTTGTGGGCGACTATCTTTTTGCCCGCAGCTTTCAGTTGATGACGGAAACCGACAACATGCGCGTGCTTGCAATCCTGTCCAATGCCTCGGCCGTGATTGCAGAAGGCGAGGTATTGCAACTGACTGCGGCGCAGGATCTGCGCACCGATGAAGGCATTTACCTGAAAGTGGTGCGCGGCAAGACAGCCGCCCTGTTTTCGGCGGCAACCGAAGTGGGTGGCGTGATTGCCGGCGCGTCAGAGGCGCAGGTGCGCGCGCTCTACGACTATGGCGATGCCTTGGGGATCGCATTTCAGATCGTCGATGATCTGCTGGATTACGATGGAAGCGATGCGGTGATCGGCAAGAACACCGGTGATGATTTCCGGGAACGCAAATTGACGCTGCCGGTGATCAAGGCCGTAGCACGGGCCACAGCCGCTGAACGGGATTTTTGGGTCCGCGTGATCGAAAAAGGTCATCAGGCTGACGGCGATCTGGAACAGGCGCGGAAGATCATGGCCGGTCATGGTGCCATGGAAGCCGCCCGTCAAGATGCAATTGCTTGGGCTGCCAAGGCACGCGGGTCGCTGACCCATTTGCCAAAGCATGATCTGCGCGACATGTTGGCCGATCTTGCGGATTATGTTGTCGAGCGTATCAGCTAAGGATCTGAGCCGAGGCAACCCACCAGTCAGGGTGTGCTGCCCGAACCGCGCGCGCCGCTGCACTGGCGGAAAGACCATCGGCAAACAGCCCGAAACAGGTGGCCCCTGACCCAGACATGCGTGCGATCAGGCATCCTGGCTGCGCGGACAAATCCGTCTTGACCACGCCGATCACTGGTTCCAGCGCAACAGCGGGCGCTTCAAGATCATTGCGCATCATGTGCAGAAACGCCCCCAGATCAGCGGTCGAGCGCAAGCGCGGCTGGTCATGCGGCATCGCGGCATTGTCCTTTCGTGCCAGCCTGCGAAACACATCGGGCGTCGCAATCGCCACACCGGGGTTCACCAGAACCAGCCAGCCTGACGGCAATGACTGCACAGGACCAAGCCTGTCGCCGACACCCTGCATGCGCACAGGTCGCCCCCGCAGGCACACCGGAACGTCGGCGCCGAGTGCAAGCGCCGCATGGTCATCAGGCACCGGTTTGTCGGCAAGCCGCGACAAAGCGCGCAAGGTGGCTGCGGCATCCGCCGAGCCACCGCCAATGCCAGACGCTACGGGCAAGACCTTTTCAAGCGTGATCGCAGCGTCCACCTGCATCAATCGCGCCGCACGCAGCACCAGATTGTCATCCGTCACCGGCAAAAACGCAGCCATCGGCCCCGTGATCTGCACAGACAGCGCTTCGGCTTGGGCCACCCGGACACAGTCGCCGACATCGGCGAAGACCACCAGACTGTCCAGCAGGTGATATCCGTCGGCCCGCTGTCCAGTCACATGCAGCGTCAGATTGACCTTGGCGGGCGCGAACTCGGCACCTGCCTCAGTTGCCATTTGATACCGCCGTAAAGGGCGGGGCGCCTTCCTCGACGAGAACTGCGTCCAGCCCTATCTCCAGCTTGCGACGGATGCGGACGGCATCCTTTTCCTCGGGTTCAAACGACAGGGCCCGACGCCATTGGAACTGGGCTTCCAACTGGCGCCCGACAGCCCAATAAACATCGCCAAGATGGTCGGTCACGACCGGATCAACCGGTTCAAGCAGGCTGGCCCGTTCCATCTGCGGCAGGGCATCGTCATTACGCCCCAACCGATAATACGCCCACGCCAGACTATCGATGATGTAGCCCGCATCTGGCCGCGCCGCGACCGCACGTTCGATCATGCCAAGCGCTTCGTCCAGATTTTCGCCCCGGTCCACAAAACTGTAGCCAAGGTAATTCAGCACCTGAGGCTGATCCGGGTTCAGTTCCAGTGCCTTGCGAAAATCCGCTTCGGCCTTTTCCCATTGATTCGACCGCTCATGTGCGACCCCACGGGAATAGAACAGGCCCCAGTGCCGTTCACCCGGCTCAAGGACAAGGGCTGCTGCCGCATCATAGGCTGCTGCCGCTTCCTCAAATCGCTCGTCGCGGCGCAGTGCATCCCCGTAGGCAAGCTGCACGATCACCAAACCCGGATGGCTTTCCGACAGCGCCTTCAGCGCAGCGACGGACTCTTCGGGCTTTCCCAAAGCCCGAAGCGTTTCAGCACGCCCCATTTCTGCTGCGTGAAAGGTCGGATGATCTTTGGGAATGCGTGCGTAGGTTTCTCCAGCCAGATCATACTGCGCCAATTGGTCCAACAGGCCGGCAGACAACAGGATGGCTTCGGTATGGTTGGGGTTCAGATCATTGGCCGCCCGTGCATAGATCAGCGTATAAGCATTTTCCGCCTCGCCGTTCAAGGCAACGGCAATGGTAAAGAACACCTCGGCTACGCCATCTTTTGCACTTCGCACCACGTCAAACGCCAAAGGCGTTTTCGCAAGTAGTTGAGCGCGAAGCCCTACAAGTTCAGGCTCGGGATCGGTTCCGAAACTGCGCTCAAGCAGGGCAAGCGCGTCATCGTACCGTTCCAACTGGCTCAGGATCTGCACATGAGCGATGATGCCACGCCGGTTGACAACCAGCGGACCCTCGGCCTTGCCAGACAGAATGGCGTCAGCGCCTTCGAAATCCCCGACGGCCGCCAATGCCAATGCCTTGTGATACAACCCAAATGCCTTAAGACCTTGGGTTTCGGCGATGGCATCAAAGGCCTGCACAGCCTCTGACATGCGGCCCTTGCCGAATTCGGCCCAAGCCTTCACCAGATCGTCCAGAAGGTTGCCGATCTTGCGCGCCTCGCCCGCGACCAGAACCGCATCGAAATCTTCCGCCTGCACATCGCGGACCAAGAGCGCGATATTAGCCCCAATGCTGCGGCCGCCCAAGTCCGTCAATTTTTGCGAGGCCTCTGCTGCCTTGGTAAAATCGCCGATTCCGATGTAAGAAATGACCGCGCCTTCCAGAAGGCTGGGATTCTCCGGATCGCTCAGCAACGCGCGCGCGAACCACGAGGCCCCTTCGCGGAAACTGTTTTGCGCTGCAGCGGCACGGGCGGCAAGATAGGCCCCTGCATCCCCCGGTTCCAAAGCCGGAGCCGGTTCCGGCGCGACCGTCTGCGCAAACATATCGTTGGGTGGCGACAAAAAGAATGCCGCCAGTGTAAGGACGGTCAGCGAACGCGACAGGACGTGAGACATGAGAACACTTTTTTCTGGAAGGTTGCCCAAAGCTAGACTCCGCCGATGCTGCTGGCAATGGTGGGGGGCGATCAACGGCACAGATCGCGCAAATGTCAGATCAAACGTGCAGCACCAACCAAAAGCGTCACCAAGACCGGAAGCCCGACAACGATCAGGGGCACATTCAACCATTGATGTGACGTGACCACAGTCAGGACAGGATAGACCATCGGCCACCGCCCGGTCTGCGCCGCAGTCAAAAGTGTGCTGACAGCAATCGGCAGTCGAACACCGAACAGATACGGTGCCGTGATTGGCCATCCCGGACGCAGCACTTTGGCCTCATCATGGTGGTGCATGCGCGCTTCATAGCCGGTCAGATCGACGTTGAATTCGTTGCCGAAGTCCGAAAGGAACACCAGCGCCTTGTCACCGTCAAGATCAAGGGCCGTCAGAACGTCCGCCTGATCCAGCGCGTCAAGGCGCTTCCCGCACCGACGCTCGATAAAGACCAGAATATCCTCGCGCCCCGGCCCGTTCATCGCGTGTCACATGTTGGGATAGTTCGGACCACCCGCGCCCTGCGGCGTGGTCCAGACAATGTTCTGGCTCGGATCCTTGATATCGCATGTCTTGCAGTGGACGCAGTTCTGGAAATTGATGACGAACCGCGGATCCTTGCCCTCGACCGACACCACCTCGTACACCCCTGCCGGGCAATAGCGTTGTGCCGGTTCAGCGTATTTCGGCAGGTTGACCGCAATGGGAATGGATTTGTCCTTCAGCTTGAGATGCGCGGGTTGCGCTTCGTCGTGGTTGGTAAAGCTGTAGGCGACGTTGGTCAGACGATCAAAGGACAGTTTTCCGTCGGGCCTTGGATAGTCGATCGGCTTGAAATCCTTCGCCAACCCGGTTGCAGCGGCATCGGTTTTGCCATGCTTGAGCGTGCCGAACAGCGAAAACCCCAAGGTATTGGTCCACATGTCCAGACCTCCGCCCATCAGGCTGGCGATCAACCCAAACTTGGACCACAAAGGTTTGACATTGCGTACCCTTTTTAGGTCACGCCCGATTGCGCCACCGCGCACGTCCTTTTCGTAGTCTGTCAATTCATCGCCCTGACGTCCGGCTTTGATCGCCGCGTTGGCCGCCTCGGCCGCCGCCTTGCCAGACAGCATGGCGTTGTGGTTGCCCTTGATGCGCGGCACGTTGACCATGCCTACCGAACATCCCAGCAGCACCACACCCGGCGCCACCATCTTCGGCATCGACTGATAGCCGCCCTCAGAAATCGCCCGCGCACCGTAGGCGACGCGCTTGCCCCCCGCCAACAGATCAGCAACCATCGGGTGATGTTTGAAACGCTGGAATTCCATGTACGGGTAAAGATGCGGGTTCTCGTAGTTCAGGTGAACCACGAAACCGACATAAACCTGATTGTTTTCCAGATGGTAGATGAAAGACCCACCACCGGCATTCTTGCCCAAAGGCCAGCCCATAGTGTGTGTGACCGTGCCCAAACGATGCTTGGCCGGGTCGATTTCCCAGATTTCCTTCATGCCAAGGCCGAATTTCTGCGGGCAATGACCTTTTGACAGGTCGTATTTGGCCATCACCTCCTTGGCGAGGCTGCCACGAACACCTTCCGACAGGAATACATACTTGCCCAGCAACTCCATCCCCGGCTCATAGGACGCGCCCGGTTCCCCGGTTTCCGGATCACGACCGAATTCGCCTGCCACGACTCCGGCCACGCGATCGCCATCGAACACCAACTCGCTGCACGACATGCCGGGGAAAATTTCGACACCCAAGCCTTCAGCGACCCCGGCCATCCAGCGGCACACATTCGCCATCGAGACGATGTAATTGCCGTGGTTGTTCATCAGCGGTGGCATTGGAAAGTTCGGGATCCGCATCTGACCGGCGGGGCCAAGCATGTAGAAGTTGTCTTGCTTGACCAGCGTCTTGATCGGGGAGCCCATGCTGCGCCAGTCAGGCAAAAGCGCGTCCAGACCAGACGGGTCCAGCACCGCGCCCGACAGGATATGCGCTCCGACCTCGGACCCTTTTTCCAGAACGACGACCGACAGATCGCTGTCCAGTTGCTTCAACCGGATCGCCGCAGACAGGCCCGCGGGGCCCGCGCCCACGATCACCACATCATATTCCATCTTTTCGCGCACGATCTGAGTCATCTGTCGTCTCCACAAGCGGGGCGGCGGCCCATGTCTGTCCTTCGGACATGCTGGCATCGTCATTGCCCCATGGGAAGCTGATGGTCAACCGTGACGCAACATCACGTTTCCGCATTGCAGCATTGTCGCAATATTCTTTCGCATGGGCGACAAGCCGCCACCCGACCATGCCATCGCCTCTTGCAATTCACGCCGCCTTCCGGTTGGGTGATTGACAGTTAGAGACGGGCCATGGCCCCCGGACAGGGGCCGTGGCCTCCCTTTTCGTGGAAGATGACGATGGAAAAGATCCCGATGACCCGCGGTGGGTATGATGCTCTGGACGAAGAGCTGCGAACCCTCAAATCGGTGGAACGGCCAGCGGTGATCCGCGCAATCGCCGAAGCCCGCGAACATGGGGACCTGTCAGAAAACGCCGAATACCATTCCGCCCGAGAAAAACAGTCGTTTATCGAGGGTCGGATCAAAGAGTTGGAAGGTATTCTGTCGTTGGCCGAAGTCATCGATCCAACCAAGTTGTCCGGATCTATCAAGTTCGGGGCAACCGTGACACTGGTCGATGAAGACAGCGACGAAGAAAAGACCTATCAGATCGTTGGGGAAACTGAGGCCGATATTGAACGTGGTCTTTTGAACATCCGTTCGCCTTTGGCGCGGGCTCTGATCGGCAAAGATGAAGGTGACAGCGTCGAGGTGAAAACGCCCGGCGGTGATCGCAGCTACGAAGTGGTCAGCATTCGCTACGTCTGATCCACTGGAACGGAACGAGGCGACCATGCCCGACAACGACGAAACGCACATCGACCTTGGCATCTATGCCCGCACGGACGAACCCGGTTTTTCCGTGCCAGAAATTGTCGCGGCGGCTTTGGCTGTGGTCTGGGTGGTGGCCGTTGTCGTCTATGTCGGGACGGCACCGGAAGGCACGGGCGCCCTTGGTCTGGTGATGACCCTGCTTGTGGTGTTCCTACCACTGGCGCTGATCTGGGCGGCCGTCACCACCCTGCGGTCGGTGCGCGTACTTCGGGCCGAGGCCTCGCGCTTGCAGGCATCGGTCGACGCGATGCGCAACGCCTACATCGCCAGCCAGCAAACCGGTGCGGTCGGCCTGCGCCCGTCGGTCGAAAAAAAGCTGGACGACATCGCCCGGCAAACCGAAACCGCACTCGCAACCTTTACGTCACGGCGAGACACCTTGCTGACCGTGCCCTCGGCTGATCGCAAGGCGGCTTTGGTTGCGCCCGCAGCCGCGTCGGCTGCCGAAGAACAACCCGGACTGGCCCTTGGCACGCCGGCTGAAGCGATGCGGCCGCCATTGTCGGTAGCCGATTTCATTCGGGCCCTGCAATTTCCGGAAAATCCTGACGACCGCGAAGGCTTTCGCGCCCTGCGCTTGTCGCTGGAGGATCGGGACGTAGCGAAACTGATCCGCGCCGCGCAGGATGTTCTGACCCTGCTCAGCCAGGAAGGCATTTACATGGACGATCTGCGCCCGGATCGGGCGCGTCCAGAACTGTGGCGGCGTTTTGCAGCGGGCGAACGCGGGCGGGGTGTGGCGGCTGTGGGGGGCGTGCGCGACCGGTCCTCTCTGGCACTGACGGCGGGACGAATGCGTGAAGACCCGGTGTTTCGCGATGCCGGACACCACTTTCTGCGCACATTTGACCGCACATTCCAACAGTTTGAAAAGAACGCAACCGACGCTGAGATTGCGGATCTTGCCGATACGCGCACCGCACGGGCCTTCATGTTGTTCGGCCGCGTGATGGGTGTGTTTGACTAGGGCCGCGGCGCGGCGGCACGGCGAAGGCGGTCGTTGATCGCCCGTCCAAGCCCGCTTTCCGGCACCGGCGCAAATCCGATGCGACCGTCGGGCCCGGCTCGTACATCCGCCTCGCGCAAGGTCTGAAACAGGGAAGCCGCAGCTTCGACCAGATCGCCGCTGGCGGACAACGTCAGCGCAGCACCTTGGCACTCCGGGCCGAATCCCACCCAAAGTTCGCCCTGCTCAGGATGTGTCACGT
>JBKBOF010000003.1:0-43765 GCA_046294955.1 Paracoccaceae bacterium | reverse complement strand
GGCCAACTGACCCGGCGCATTGGGTCTGTCAGCATGTCCACCCAACATGATGGGTCCAAGCATTGTCTCCAGCGCCTCCACCGATACGCCACCAGGACGCAGCAGCACGGGAGGGCCGTCCAGCCCCAGAATGGTCGACTCTACGCCAACAGCGCAGGGGCCACCGTCCAGAATGGCGTCGATCTTGCCACCAAGACCCACCCGAACATGGTCGGCCCGCGTGGGCGACACCCGCCCGGAAGGATTGGCAGACGGGGCCGCCAAAGGCCCACCGAAAGCCCGTAATAATGCCTGAGCGACAGGATGCGCAGGGTATCGTACCGCTACGGTAGGCAATCCCGCCATCACCAACGGCGACAGACCTGCATCCGGACGCACCGGCAGCACAAGCGTCAGTGCCCCTGGCCAGAAAGCTGCGGCAACCGCCTCGGCCCTGTTGTCAAACACGGCGATCCTGCGTGCCATCGCCAGATCAGACACATGCACGATCAGCGGGTTGAACTGCGGACGGCCCTTGGCGTCAAAAATGCGCGCAACCGCCGTGCTGTTGGTGGCGTCACCGGCCAGCCCGTATACCGTCTCGGTCGGCATGGCGACCAAGCCTCCGGCGCGCAGGATCGCGACGGCCTGCGCCAAGCCTTCGTCCGAAGGCAGCAGGTCTTGCGTTTTAAGTGTCATGTGACGCAGCGTAGGGCTTGAGCGGTCGGCCCCCATGGCTAACCTGTTTGTGAAAGCCCTTACTCTTGCCCGCTCCTGTTGCCAAGGCGGGCCGTCCAGCCCCGAGGATTGCCATGCCCTATCGCGCCCCCTTGTCCGACTTGCGTTTTCTGATGGATCATGTCGTGGGTTTTGCGCAAGTCGCTGCGACCGACCGTTTCGCCGACGCAACCCCCGACACGGTCGAGGCTGTTCTGACCGAGGCTGGCAGGCTGGCAGCCGAAGTGCTGGCCCCGGTCAACCGGTCGGGCGACAAGTTCCCGGCCCGGTTGGAAAACGGTGTGGTGCGCACCTCGCCCGGCTTTGCAGACGCCTATCGGGCGATTGCCGACGGTGGTTGGGTGGCCATTGCCGCATCGCCCGACCACGGTGGCATGGGCCTGCCGCTGACACTGGCTAGTGCGGTCAATGATATGTTTTCAGCGGCCTGTCTGTCGTTGCAATTGAACCCGCTGCTGACCCAAGGCCAGATCGAGGCGCTGGAACATCACGCCAGCGATGCGTTGAGGGCGCTGTATCTGCCAAAGCTGATCTCGGGGGAATGGAACGGCACCATGAACCTGACCGAACCGCAGGCCGGATCGGATGTCGGCGCCCTGCGGTCAAAGGCAGAGTCCAATGGCGATGGCAGCTATGCGATCAGCGGCCAGAAAATATACATCACTTGGGGCGACAGCGACTTTCAGTCAAATACCGTGCATCTGGTGTTGGCCCGACTGCCCGACGGTGCCCCCGGCACCTCGGGGATCAGCCTGTTTCTGGTGCCGAAATTCCTGCCCGATGCAGCCGGCAATCCCGGCCGGCGCAACAGCCTTGGCGTGGTCAGTCTTGAACACAAATTGGGAATCCATGGCAGCCCGACCTGTGTGATGCAGTTTGATGGCGCCACCGGCTGGTTGGTTGGGGCGCCACACAAAGGCATGGCAGCCATGTTCACGATGATGAACAATGCCCGTCTGGGGGTTGGACTTCAGGGGGTGGGTCTTGCGGATGCGGCCTATCAGCAAGCTTTCGACTACGCCATGACCCGACAGCAGGGGCGCACCGCAGACCCGGCGGTGCATACGATCATTGGTCACGCCGATGTGCGCCGGATGCTGGCCACCATGAAGGCACAGGTCTTTTCTGCCCGTGCCATTGCGCTGTCCTGCGCCGTGGCAATAGACATGAGCCATGCGACCGATCAGGCAGACTGGAAAGCCCGAGCCGCGTTCCTGACGCCCATTGCCAAGGCGTACGGCACCGACGTCGGCGTGGCTGTCGCTTCTGAAGGTGTGCAGATCCACGGCGGCATGGGGTTCATCGAAGAAACCGGGGCGGCCCAATTCCTGCGCGACGCCCGGATCACGCCGATCTATGAAGGCACCAACGGGATTCAGGCGATGGACCTTGTGGCGCGCAAGATGATGGACAACGGCGAAGCCGCGTTCCGCCTGATCCGGGAGGTCGAGATGGGAGCCCAAGCCGCCCGCGCCATCCTGCCCGATCTGGCCGAAGATGTATGGCAAGCCAGCGAAGGTCTGCGGGAAGCAACCGAAACGCTGCTGACCCAGGACCTGACCGATCGTTTTGCCGGGGCTGTGCCCTATCTGCGGGCGTTTGCTCTTGTACTGGGGGCGCATTTTCACCTGAAAGCCGCCATTGCCGAGGACAGAACCAGCGCGCGCACAGCATTGGCACGGGTGGCGATCAAAAGACTGTTGCCCGAACACCTGGGCCTTCTGGCGCAGATGCAAGAAGGGTCGCAGGATCTGTTCGCCCTGACGGCCGAAGATTTCGCTGCGTGACGGAAATCCGGACCCCGTTTCCCGACGCCCCCGCCGAAGGCGAGGCGGTTGAAATTGCCCCCGGTATCCTGTGGATACGTCTGCCGCTGCCCATGGCACTGGATCACGTCAATGTCTATGCGCTGGACGATGGGAACGGCTGGACCATAATTGACGCAGGATTGGCCAGCAAGCGAAGTCGCGCGATCTGGCAAATGGTGCTGGATGGCCCATTGCAGGGCCGCCCGGTGCACCGGATCATCGTGACTCACCATCACCCGGATCACGTCGGACTTGCCGGATGGTTCCAGTCGCGCGGGGCAGAGCTGCTCATGCCACGCACCGCTTGGCTGTATGCGCGCATGCTGACGCTTGACGAACAGGCCCGTCCTGCCCCAGAGGCGCAACAGTTCTACCAGCGTGCAGGGATGCCATCCGATATGTTGACCACCCGCGCGCGGGAGCGCCCGTTCAACTTTTGTGATGTCGTGGCGCCCCTGCCGCTTGGCTTTACCGCACTTTCGGATGGCGGCACGATCCGGATGGGTGGGCGTGACTGGATCATCCGTTTCGGGTCAGGCCATGCCCCCGATCATGCAACCTTCTGGTCGCGGGATCTGATCATCGGCGGTGATCAGCTTCTGCCCGCCATTTCGGCAAACATCGGCGTCTATCCAACCGAACCCCACGCTGACCCTCTGTCCGACTGGCTTGACAGTTGCAGACGGTTTCAACCCTTTGCCACCAACCAGCAGCTTGTGTTGCCGGGTCACAAAATCCCGTTCACCGGATTGCCACTGCGCCTGCAACAGATGATCGACAATCATGTCGGTGCCCTTGCAAGGCTTCTGGACCATCTGAACCAACCCAGAACCGCCGCCGATTGCTTCCTGCCCCTGTTCAAGCGTGACATCACTGGACCGGCCTACAGCCTTGCCCTTGTCGAAGCTGTCGCGCATCTGAACCATCTGTTGCATCAAGGATGTGTTTCGCGCCACCTTTCCACGGAGGGAGCTTGGCTATGGCAAAGGGTGTGACAATGACGGCACCGGAAACCAAGGCAAAATCGCCGGTCAGTTCAAGACCCGCCAAGCGGAAAAGTGAGGCCGAATGGGCCTATGAGCGGGTGATCCAATACATCCGCAACTTCGAGGCCCAATTGGACAACGCGCACGAGGTGGCACTTGGCTTTACCGGGGCCGATGCAGGTATTCTGCAGATCGAGGGACTTGGGTTTTATGATCCCGATATCATAACCTTCTATGGCTTTGATGAAGATGGCCTGAAGACCCAGCTTGTTCAGCACGTCAGCCAACTGAACGTGCTCTTGCGGGCCATTCCCAAGCATGCCGCCGAGGAACCGCCCCGCCGGATCGGGTTTCATTTGTCAGCAGGTTGGTCCGGCGGCGACGCTGGTGATGCCTCTGCATAGTCCTGATTGAAAAGATGTCCGGCAAAGACGTGTTTGTCGCGCATCCCGACTCGTGACAGAGGCATCGGAATCGGGTATCAGCAAAAAAAGACTAGGGAAGGGAACCGCATCGTGGCCGAACACAAGCAAGGCAGCATGAATATATCCGTTCAGGAAAAAACCTTTGCGGGGTTTATCCGCATGGTGACTTGGGGTGCCGCCATCTGCATCGGTGTCCTGATTTTCTTGGCTCTGGCCAACGCCTGAAAGGCACTTTCATATGGTCCGCCTGATCCTCGCCTTTGTGGCGATCCTATCGCTTGCGGCTTGCGGTGCTGAACCGAAGTGGGCGACAGACGCAGATGTGGCAAAGGCGCGATATGTGCATGACGGCCCTTCGGCCATTACGCTTTATACCGTGCTGTCCACCCGCGATGGGTCCGGGGCGCACTCTGGATTGATGGTCAATGCGTCGGAACGGATCATGTTCGATCCGGCGGGGACTTGGTATCACCCGCGCCTGCCCGAACGGAACGATGTGCATTTTGGCATGACACCGAAAATGGTCGCCTTCTACATTGACTACCATGCACGCGAAACGTTTGACGTGGTCGAGCAGACTGTCACCGTCCCGCCGGGAGTGGCCGAACTTGTCGCGCAGCGGGTGAAGGCCTATGGGGCGGTGCCAAAGGCACAATGCACCAATGCCATCTCGACCATCCTGCGCGGAGTGCCGGGCTTTGAAAGCCTGCCGACCACTTGGTATCCGGCAAAGTATATGGAAGCATTTGCCACGCTTCCCGGGGTCAAAAGTCGAAAAATCACCGACAGCGACGCCGACAATAATCATGGCGTTCTTCTGGTTCAGTCCAGTGATCCGTTAGTTCAGTGATCACACCCACAGCACGGCGTAAAGCGTGGCACCTCCAGCAAGGATGGCGCCAATAACACTGCGGGTGGCAATGCCCACCAAAAGAGTAACGCAGGCCGCCGCTAGTCGCGCCGGATCTGTTTCTCCGCCCGTAGCAGACGGCCAAAACACCGCAGGGGCGACCAGTCCGGGCAAGATCGCAACGGCCGTATAGCGCAGAGCGCGGCGCAGGCTTTGGGGCAGCGGACGGTTGCCCAACAGACCAAGGAACGAAAGCCGGATCAGATAGGTGCCGATCCCCAAGGCGGGCAGCACGATCCAGAACGTTGTCGGGTCAATCTTCATGATCGACCCTGCCGTTCCAGCACAATCTCGGCCCAGGCACCCGAAGCCATGGCCAGAACTGCCGCTGCCAGCAGCCCTGTACCATAAGGCAGCACGGACAGGACAAGCGCCGCAGCAATCGACACGCCTGCCGCAACCACATGCGGAATACTGCGCAACATCGGCGCGCAGATAGCCAGAAAGGTGATCGGAACGGCAAAATCCAAGGCATATTCCTGCGGAATAGCCTCGCCCACCACAGCCCCCACGAATGTGGCCACAAACCAAAGTGGGGCAATCGGCATCACCGTTCCGAAAAAGAACGCGACCTTGTCTGCAACCGGCTGGTCAGGGCGGCGTTCAAATTCCAACTGGCTGGCCGCAAAGCTCTGATCCACAAGGAAGTAGGCCATCAAGGCCCGCGTGCCAAAGGGGGCTGCCCCCAAATGAGGTGCCATTGCCACCGAATACATCACCATGCGCAGATTGACCGCCAAAGAAGTGGCCAGAACCACCAGAACCGGCGCCTGATCCTGCATCAATTGCACTGCGGCAAATTGCGATGCCCCGGCAAAGACGCTGAACGAGAACAGCATCACCTGCAACACATCCAACCCGGCCTCGGTGGCCACCACGCCAAACAGCAAGGCAAAGGGAACCACGACAATCGTGAATGGGGCAGAGGCGAGGCAGCCCCGCAAAAACGGGGATCGTATGGGGTGCATGGCTTTGGCCTTTACCGGGCGTTCCCCACGGCTTAGGCATTTTGTCAACGACTTGAAAGAGGACATTGGCAAGGTGCAGGTCAGGTTCGGACTTCCGGAGCATCTCAAATCACAGGCGGCTGATTTGTATTGGCAGGCCTTTGGCGGAAAGCTGGGCCGGGTGATGGGGCCGGATGAGCGTGCGCATGCCTTTCTGATGCGCGTGATCCGGGAAGATCATTGCATCTGCGCGATTGCCAAAGACGGGAGGCTTCTGGGAATTGCCGGGTTCAAATCCCCACAAGGCAGCTTTGCCGGTGGGGATGTCATCGACATGCGCGCCGTTTATGGCCGTTTCGGGGCCGCATGGCGCGGTGGCCTCATGCGTCTTTTGCAGACGGACATCGACAACGACAGGTTCCTGATAGATGGGATCTGCGTTTCAAACGGCGATCGCGGCCGTGGCATCGGGACCGCTTTGGTCATGGCCCTGATCGAAGAGGCGCGAAGCCGCGGCTATCGCGCCGTCCGCCTGGAGGTGATCGACACCAACATTCGCGCCCGCGCGCTTTATGAACGTCTGGGGTTTTGCGTGGTGAACAGCGAAACGATTGGTCTTTTACGGCTTGTTTTTGGCTTTTCCCGTGCCCAGACCATGCTTCGGGACGTGGCGCTTTAGATCACCGCAGCAAACTGTTGCACAACGGACGCCCCCTCGGTGCGACTGTGCGGCGAGAGCTATTTTTCCCCCTCCGAAACGTCGTGTCACTGTGCAATAGTCAGGTCGCCCATGACGGGCAGTTGAGAAAGGAAACCGTCATCAAGGCGGCCACCAACAAGGGAACTGTGACTATGCTTAACGAATTCAGAGCTTTTATCGCCAAGGGGAACGTGGTTGACCTTGCGGTTGGTATCATCATCGGCGCGGCGTTCACTGCCATCGTGAACTCGCTTGTGGCCGACCTGATCAACCCGATCATTGGATTGATCACTGGCGGGGTGGATTTCTCGAACCTCTACTTCGACCTTTCGGGCACCAATCCGGTATCGCTTGCCGCCGCGCGGGATGCCGGAGCGCCGGTATTTGCCTATGGCGCGTTCATCACCGCCGTGATCAACTTCCTGATCATCGCTTGGGTGGTTTTCCTGCTGGTCAAGGCCGTAAACCGAATGAAGGAAGCGGCAGCCAAGAAGGAAGCGGCAGAAGCCGCAGCCGCCGGCCCGACCGAATTGGATATCCTGAAAGAAATCCGCGACTCGTTGAAGCGCTGATTGCAAACAAATAGGCCCCCAATGATGGGGGCCTTTTTGCATCGGCGGCCGTCAGGGGCTACCGGTTATTTGTTCATCGCGTCATCTGCGCTAATTGACGGCAGACCCAAAGCCTCGCCAACGGCCGCATAGGTCAGATGACCTGCATGGGTATTCAGTCCCGCCTTCAGATGCGGATCATCGGCGCAGGCTGCTTTCCATCCCTTGTCGGCCAATGCCAAAAGGAAGGGCAGCGTCGCATTGCCCAAGGCTTGCGTCGATGTGCGCGCAACGGCACCCGGCATGTTGGCGACACAATAGTGAACGATCCCGTCCACGACAAAGACCGGGTCTTGATGCGTGGTTGCATGGCTGGTTTCAAAACACCCACCCTGATCGATCGCCACATCCACAATCGCCGCTCCGGGCTTCATCGTCGCAAGTTGCGCCCGGCTGACCAGCTTTGGCGCGGCGGCACCTGGGATAAGAACAGCACCGATAACCAGATCAGCGTCGGCCACCGCTGCTGCCGTCGCGGCCCCGCTGGCATATGCATTCCTGAACTGGCCCCCGAACGCATCATCCAGATACCGCAACCGTGGCAAGGACCGGTCCAGCACAATCACATCCGCGCCCATTCCAGCAGCCACTCTCGCCGCATGGGTGCCGACGACACCGCCCCCGATCACAACGACCTTGGCCGGAAGCACGCCCGGCACGCCTCCAAGCAGCACACCCCGTCCACCATTGGCCTTTTGCAGCGCCCAAGCCCCGACCTGAGGCGCCAATCGCCCCGCAACTTCGGACATCGGAGCCAGCAGCGGCAACCCACCTGCCCGATCCGTCACCGTCTCATAGGCAATTGCCGTCACGCCCGACTGCAAAAGATCCCGGGTCTGGTCCGGGTCTGGTGCCAGATGCAGATAGGTGAACAGCACTTGCCCTTCACGCAATCGCTTGCGCTCCACTGCCTGAGGTTCCTTCACCTTGACGATCATGTCTGATGCCGCGAACACCGTTTCGGCGTCTGGAGCGATTTGCGCGCCCGCTGTCGCGTAATCGGCGTCCGAAAAGCCCGACCCGACCCCGGCACCGGTTTCAACAAGGACAGCATGACCATGCGCTACCGCATCTCGCACCGCATCCGGCGTCATGCCAACGCGGAACTCCTGCGGCTTGATTTCCTTAGGGCATCCAATCTTCATGACACGTTCCTCGTCGGACAAAATTGTTCCTTGGCTGTCAGTGTCGCGCCGAACGGAAGTCACTTCTTTGAATTATGATGGATGAATCGTGCTATTTTTAGTAGAATCGTTCACCTATCAGCCATTCAAGCGCAGAAACAACCGACACTATGGATCTGGACGCAACCGATCGCCGTATTCTGACTGTCCTTCAGCGCGAAGGGCGTATCACCAACGCCGACCTGTCAGAACGGGTCAACCTGTCGCCGTCTGCCTGCCATCGGCGCACCCAGCGCCTTGAAGAAGATGGCTATATTGCAGGATATGTCGCCCTTCTGGACACCCGCAAAATGGGGCGACTGACCACCGTTTTCGTCGAGATCACCCTGCAAAGTCAGGCCGAAGATCTGCTAGATGCCTTTGAACGCGATGTCGCGCGCGTGCCTGATCTGCTGGAATGCCATCTGATGGCTGGAACTGCGGACTATTTGCTGAAAATACTGGCCGAAGACACCGAGGATTTCGCCCGCATCCATCGGCAATTCCTGTCACGTCTGCCGGGGGTGCGCCAGATGCAGTCGTCTTTCGCCTTGCGAACGGTTGTCAAGACCACTGCAATTCCGGTCTGACACGCGCAATTCGAGCAGACGTCTTTGGGGAATCTTAACTAGGCGCGCGTAGGGCTTGGAAAAAGCCCGAGGCCATCATGAACCTGCTGCTCACCGGCACTGCCATTTCCCTGACCCTGCTTGCTCCGATGGGCATCGCCGTTGGCGGTGCTCCTCGCGCCGGAATGCCTGTGTTGGTGATTTTGCCCCCGTGGGCGGATGCCGAAGCCATCGTCGCGCGGGCTGGCGGGCAGAACATCAGCCCTGTCGCGGCCCCCTTTGCCACCATTGCATCCAGTGAAGACCCTGCCTTTGCTGCGCGTTTACAGAACCTTGGCGTCTGGGCCGTGCGGGACGCCAGCCGTTTGAGTCAATTATGTGGAGCTTCGCTATGACCCTTGGTCCCGATACTTTTCTTCGCAGTCAGGACAGGGCCTGCACAAGCCTTGTGCTGGCCGCAACCGGATTGTTTCCGATGGTGTTCTTAGGCTCTTGGTTTGCCGGCAATGGTATCGTGCTGGCACCCGCGCTGTCCGCTGGATTTCTTGCAATTGGCTGGATTGGCAACCGGATGGACAGGGCCACTGCACGTCTGGCTGCCAGCTTTGCAATGGTCGGTCAGGCGATTGCGTTGACGGCGGCTTTTTCGGGTCATCCGTGGCAAGTAGACATGCATATGACCTTTTTCGCCGCCCTGGCGACATTGATCCTGATGGTTGATATCCGCGCGCTTCTGGCCGCCACCGGACTGATCGTGCTACACCACCTTTCTCTCAGTCTGCTGGTGCCAAGTCTGATCTATCCATCGGTGGATTTAATCGGCAACGTCACCCGAACCTTGCTGCATGGGGCAATCGTCGGCGCCGAAAGCGCCGCTCTGGTCGCTGCCGTGGTGATACGCATCCGCATGCAATCCGATGCGGAAGAGCGTGAGACAGCACTGTCAGCGGCGCGCGAACTTACCACCGATATGCTGGAAAAAGCCGAAAATGCCCGCCTTCAGGCAGAAACGCAAAGCCGCGAAGCCGATCAGTTGCGAAGGGCCGCAGAAGATGCCCACCTGCGCACACAGGCAGAAAGTCATCGCGCCGAAGAAGCCAATCGCGCCGTGAGGGACGCCGAGGCACAGGAAGCCGCAAATCGTGCCGCAGCGTTGCAGGAACAACAGGCCATCGTCACCGCCTTGCGCGGCGCTTTGGCACGGCTATCCGACGGGGATCTTTCAGTCAGCATTTCAGTTCCATTCCCGGAAGATTACGAAAGCCTGCGTCACGACTTCAATGCCGCAGCAGACAGGTTGGGCAACGCCATCGCTCAGGTCGCCCAGATCTCTGGCCAGATCCGAGACGAGGCCGGGGCGATCAGCGCGGCAGCCGGAAATCTCGCCGTGCGCACCGAAAGACAAGCTGCAACCCTCGAGGAAACTTCGGCCGCCATGACGGAATTCACATCCAGTGTTCGACAGTCCGCGCATATGGCATCAGATGCCGAGACCAGCACGGCCCGTGCCCGGAACGAAGCTGCGGGGGGCGGCAGTGTTGTCGAACAGGCCATCCAGTCAATGCAACGAATTGCCGATAGTTCGCAAAAGATTGCACGGATCAATTCGGTGATTGATGAAATTGCATTCCAGACCAACCTGTTGGCCCTGAATGCCGGGGTCGAAGCCGCCCGCGCAGGCGAAGCGGGGCGGGGGTTTGCCGTCGTCGCCTCTGAGGTCAGGGCATTGTCGCAGCGCTGCTCTGACGCGGCCAAGGAAATCACCGCCCTGGTTGAGGAGTCGGGCCGTCAAGTGCGTGAAGGGGTCGATCTGGTTGGTCAGACCGGTAGCGCCCTTGCTTTGATCACGGACAGTGTCACCGCTGCCGCCGAACAGGTTGCAGCCATTGCCCGAACGGCCGCAGATCAAAGTCGATCCCTGACGGAAATCGCTGCGGCCATCTCCGAACTCGACACCGTGACCCAGCAGAATGCCTCGATGTTTGAAGAAACGACCGCCGCCTGCCAATCGCTGGACACTGCGACCGTTACGATGATCGATATGGTCAGCCGTTTCACGACTCAGCCTACGGTAACCAACAGTGCAAACCGCCATGGCCGCTACGCTGCGTGACCGCAGCAGACGAAAAAACCCCCGACCTTACGGACGGGGGTTGATCGTCAGGCAGGGGTCAAGACCACCTACCCAGCATTCAAACTAACGCCTTAGATGGCGCCTTCGCGCAGTGCCTTCTTGCGCGCAAGTTTGCGCGCACGGCGGACGGCTTCGGCTTGCTCGCGCGCTTTTTTGACGGAGGGTTTCTCGAAATGTTGCTTGAGCTTCATTTCGCGGAACACGCCTTCGCGCTGGAGTTTTTTCTTGAGAGCCCGAAGGGCTTGCTCAACGTTATTGTCACGGACGCTGACCTGCATGTGGTTGTCACCACCTTCCTAGGTTAGAGTTGCACTGTTTGTGCAGGCAGGCTGCGCTATAACAAAGCGAAGCACCCCTGTCCACCGCCACGACGGAAGGATCACACGATGACTGCCGAAAATACGACAGATACGCCTGCCAGCCGACTGCTGGATGCAGCACTGCTGTATGTACCCTTTGATGGATGGTCCGAAACCACGCTGCGGGCTGCAATCACTGATTCGGGTATGGATGAGGCCCTTTGCCGATCATTGTTCCCGCGCGGCGGCGTGGATCTTGCGCTTGCCTATCACCGCAGGGGCGACGATCTGATGCGCACGCGATTGGCCAACACCGATCTGGCCACCCTGCGGTATCGTGACCGGATCAGCGCCGCCATTCGTCTGCGGCTGGAGGTGATCGAGGACAAAGAGGCCGTCCGCCGGGGCGCCACCTTGTTTGCCCTTCCGCCTTACTCTGCGGATGGGGCCCGTGCGATCTGGGGCACCTCGGATGCGATCTGGTCAGCATTGGGCGACACCAGCCGCGACATAAACTGGTACACCAAGCGAGCTACCCTTGCTGCGGTCTATTCCGCAACCGTTCTGTTCTGGCTGGGCGATGACAGCCTCGGGCATCAGGATACCTGGGATTTTCTGGATCGCCGGATCGAAGACGTGATGCGCATTGAAAAAGCAAAAGCCGCCATGCGCGACAACCCGGTGGCCAAGGCGCTGCTTGCCGGTCCGATGAAACTGATGGAAAAGGTACGCAAGCCAACGGTACCGGATGATTTGCCGGGCCGGGCGACAGACACCTCGCGCTGAAAGGCCCTTCTATGACCCTGTCACACACCATGCGTGCTATCGAAATCTCGGAACCCGGCGCACCAGAGGTCTTGAAGCCCGCCGTTCTGCCGGTTCCGGTTCCGGGTCATGGTCAGATTATCATTCGGGTCGCCTATGCCGGGGTCAACCGGCCGGATGCGCTGCAACGCGCAGGGCTATACGCGCCGCCGGCCAGCGCATCGCCCCTGCCGGGGCTGGAGGCGTCGGGAACGGTCGTGGAACTGGGTCCGAACGTGACCCGCTGGCAAATCGGTGACATGGTAACGGCCCTGTTGCCTGGCGGCGGCTATGCCGAATACGTCGCCACCCATGAAGCGCACGCGCTGCCGTTGCCCGATGGCATGGGGATGAAAGAAGCCGCCTGCCTACCTGAAACCTGCTTCACTGTCTGGTCGAACATGGTCATGCGCGGCAGATTGCGCGCGGGCGAGAGGTTCCTTGTTCATGGTGGCGGATCCGGCATCGGCACGACAGCGATCCAGATTGCCCGCGCCCTTGGCGCGCGCGTGTTCACCACCGCCGGCAGTGATGAAAAGGCCAACGCGTGCACCGCATTGGGCGCTGAGCGCGCCTTCAACTACAAGACCGAGGACTGGGCGGCGGCCATAAAATCCGAAGGCGGTGCTGACCTTATACTTGATATGGTCGGGGGGCCTTATCTGCCCCGCAACATCCACACGTTGGCCGATGACGGCCGTCTTGTGCAGATCGCCTTCCTGCAAGGCCCCAAGGTCGAGCTCAACTTCTCTGAAGTGATGACGGGCCGCCTGACGATTACCGGCTCCACTTTGCGCCCGCAATCGGATGCAGCTAAAGCCCGCATCGCGCGCGAGGTTGAAACCAATGTCTGGCCAATGATTGCTGCCGGTCACTTCGCTCCGGTCATGGACAGCGAGTTTCCTTTGGACCAGGCCGCTGCGGCCCACACTCGCATGGAAAGTTCGGGTCATACCGGCAAGATCGTCCTGAGGGTCGAAACCTAGCGCACCGCCTGCAACATGGCATCCTGTAGTGTACAGTCGCGGATCACATCCATGCCACAGCGCCGGGGGGTCAGATCACGGGTCAGACAGATCCGCACCTCCTGTATCGCGCCTGATGCACAGGTCACGGTCACCTGATCGCGGGTCAGACCCGGATTGGCTTCCAGAAAAGCTCCTTCGACCACACTGGCGGGGACTTTCAGATCCTTGTTAATCTTGGAAAACACCGGCGAGATCGCCACGCCTTGGAAAGCCCGGCGTGCAAGCGCAAAATAGTCACGCGACGACATGCCGGAACAGCGGCCATGCTTTTTCCACTGATAAAATGCAGACCCCGCACCCCCGAACACATCCGCCATTTCCGCTGTTTCACCCCGTGACGGGTCGCTTGCCCCGGTGCGGCAATAACTGGGCCAACCGTTTTCATACTGCGGCCACAGACCGTGCAACACAAATGTGGTGCCACGCCCTTTGTTGCATTGCGGATCACGCCGGGCGTCGCCTTCCAACATGCACCAGTTGGGCGACCATGACAGAGCCAAAACGTAGTAGTCAAACGCGCCGGCGCGCTCTCCTTCTGCCTGCGCAGCCCCGCTTCCTGCGCAGATCAGCGCCACTGCCAGCCAAAAGCCCCTCATTTTCGCTTCCCCTTCCCCGCAAAACCGCCTATAGCACCTGTGAATTCCCCGAAATCGTGGAAATCGCAGGTCAAGGCCTGCAGCCGTTTTCCCGGCACGGGACAGATTTGTAAAGGAGTTGGGCATGAACAAGCCGCTCATGGCAAAGGCCACCGCCGTCTGGCTCGTGGACAACACCACATTGACCTTCAAGCAGGTCGCTGATTTTTGCGGTATGCACGAATTGGAAGTGCAGGGCATCGCAGACGGCGATGTGGCCCCCGGCGTCAAGGGTTTTGACCCCGTTGCCAACAACCAGCTTGACGCAGCCGAGATCGAAAAGGGCGAAAAAGACCCTCTCTACAAGCTGAAACTGAAGTTCAATGCCGCTGCGGTCGGCGAAGAAAAGCGTCGCGGCCCTCGCTACACACCGCTGTCCAAGCGCCAGGATCGCCCTGCTGCGATCTTGTGGCTAGTTAAGTTCCATCCCGAGCTGTCTGATGGTGCCGTCGGCAAGCTGGTCGGCACCACCAAACCCACCATCCAGTCGATCCGTGAACGTACCCATTGGAATATCAACAACATCACGCCCGTTGACCCGGTGGCGCTTGGCCTTTGCAAACAGTCCGAACTGGACACTGCCGTTCAGGCCGCCGTCCGTCGCCGTGCAGCCGAAGGCGTGGTGATGAGTGATGATGAACGCCGCAAGCTCGTGTCCACGGAACAGTCGCTGGGCATGTCGTCAGAACCGAAGATGCCTTCCGGCCTTGCCGCTTTCTCGGCCACCGAAAAGGAAGAAAAGCCTGCCGACTTCTCGGATGCCGAAAGCTTCTTCAACTTGCCGCAAGGCGACGACGATGATGACGACGAAGACGACGATCCGCGTCGCTAAGTCGGGAAAGGGCGCCTTCGGGCGCCTTTTTCATACCCGTTTGCGAGCGCGCAGCGCAGCCCCGATGGTGCCGTCGTCCAGATAATCCAACTCGCCCCCGATTGGCACGCCTTGTGCCAGTGTGCTGACCTGAACCCCGGTTGGGGCAAGAGCATCTGCAATGTAATGTGCGGTGGTCTGTCCATCGACAGTGGCATTCAGGGCGAGGATCACTTCGCCCACGCCTTCCGCGCGAACCCGCTGCACCAGATCGGGGATGCGCAAATTGTCGGGGCCAACTGCATCCAGCGCGCTTAGTGTGCCACCCAGGACATGATAGCGCCCTTTGAACGCGCCGCCTCGTTCCATCGCCCAAAGATCCGCCACATCCTCGACAACGCAGATCTCCCCGGTTGCGCGACGTATGTCGTCACAGATCGGGCAGATGTCGGTCGTACCGATATTGCCACAAACCCGGCAATCCTGCGCGGTCAGTGCAACAGTGGCCATCGCTTGCGCCAACGGGGCCATGACCGTTTCGCGCCGTTTGAGCAGATGCAGCACTGCGCGGCGCGCCGATCGGGGGCCAAGCCCCGGCAGGCGCGCCATCAGCGCAATAAGCGCCTCGATCTCTCGCGGGGCTTCAGCCATGGCTCAGAACGGCAGCTTCATGCCCGGCGGCAGGCCCAGTCCTTCAGTCAGTCTGGCCAGTTCAGCCTGACTGCGCTGCGACGCCTTGGCTTGCGCGTCCTTGATCGCCGCAAGAATCAAATCCTCCACAACTTCCTTTTCGCTGGCGACAAAGATCGACGGGTCGATCTCAAGCCCGGTCAACTCGCCCTTTGCTGTTGCGCGGGCCCGCACCAAACCGGCCCCCGATTCACCAATAACCACGGTTCGTGCCAGTTCTTCCTGCATCTCGGCCATCTTGGCCTGCATGTCCTGCGCGGCCTTCATCATCTTGGCCATATCGCCAATTCCGCCCAAACCCTTCAGCATCGCATTTTCCCCTTAGCCATCCTCAAAAGGATCCCATTCGTCTTCCACTTCGGGCAGGGCCTCGACCGCTGCCGCCTGCACCAGATCTTCGGCAGTCCGGATTTCCGTAATCTTTGCTCCCGGAAAGGCCGCCAAGACGGCCTGCACCATCGGGGTCTGCATGGCTTCGGCCTCTGCCTGCACGCGGCCTGCATCGCGCAGTTCCGCAATCGTGGGTGCGCCACCGTCCGACACCACCGACACGCCCCACCGCTGCCCAGTGAATGCCTGCAACCTCTGCCCCAGCCGCGCAGCCAAGTCCGAGCCGGCCTTTGGCGACGGCTCGAACTCTATCCTGCCAGGCGCAAAGCGTACCAGCCGCACGCCTTCCTCGACCTCGTACAGCAGTTTCATGTCCCGCCGTTCGCGGATCAACTCCAATACCGCATCAAAGCTGCCAAACACCACCTGATCGGTGGCCAAAGCCATCGCCTGCCCAGCGCCGTTCATCATAGGTCCGCGCATCGGCGCGGAGGGCGCCCGCATCATCGGACCATGCACCGGACCACCGCCCCCCGCCGGGGCCCCGCCAGGACTTGGCGGGGGCGCAGTCTGCAAGCGCTTGATCAACGTTTCCGGGTCCGGCAGGTCGGCCACATGGGTCAGGCGGATGATCGCCATCTCGGCCGCCATCATCGCATTGGGGGCCAGAGCCACCTCTTCAATCGCTTTCAACAGCATCTGCCACATCCGGCTCAGCGACCGCATCGGCAAATGTTGTGCCATAGCCAGTCCGCGTGCCCGCTCATCCGGCGGGGTGGTCGGGTCATCTGCAGCCGCAGGCGTTATCTTGATAACGCTCACCCAATGAGTGATCTCGGCCAGATCGCGCAGGATCGCCATCGGGTCCGCGCCATCGGCATATTGTCCTGCCACTTCGGTCAGCGCCGCCGCAGCATCCCCCTTCATGATCAAGTCGAACAGATCCAGCACCCGCCCGCGATCCGCAAGACCCAGCATGGCCCGCACTTGCAACGCCGTGGTTTCCCCCGCACCATGCGCAATTGCCTGATCCATCAGGCTCATCGCATCGCGCACAGACCCTTCCGCAGCCCGTGTGATCAACGCGAGGGCATCCGGTGCCAGAGTGGCCCCCTCCAGCCCTGCAATCCGGTTCAGATGCGCCATCATCACATCGGGTTCGATCCGTTTAAGGTCGAACCGCTGACAGCGCGACAGAACGGTCACCGGCACCTTGCGGATCTCGGTGGTGGCAAAGATGAACTTCACATGCGCCGGCGGTTCTTCCAGCGTTTTCAACAACGCATTGAACGCACTGGTCGACAGCATGTGCACTTCGTCGATGATATAGATCTTGTAGCGAGCCGAAGCGGCCCGGTAATGCACCGAATCGATGATCTCGCGAATATCGCCCACGCCGGTCCGGCTGGCAGCATCCATCTCCATCACATCGACGTGGCGGCCATCCGCAATCGCCCGGCACGGCTCACAGACCCCGCAAGGTTCCGTGGTCGGACCACCGCTGCCATCGTCGCCGACACAATTCAATCCCTTTGCAATGATACGTGCCGTCGTGGTCTTTCCCACTCCCCGGACGCCCGTCATGATGAACGCATGCGCAATCCGGTCGGCGGCAAAAGCGTTCTTCAGCGTCCGAACCATCGCCTCTTGACCGATAAGATCGACAAAGGTCGCGGGACGGTATTTCCGTGCCAGGACCTGGTAGGATTTTTCGGGACTGTCGGCCATAGTGCCTTCCAGAGAACTCGTTCAGTCCAACCTAAGCGCTGACGCGCCCGGCGTCCACCCGAAGGCCACCACCATGACCCTCTACATAGCAGAAATCCCGGCTCTGGGGGGCACTCTGGCGATCTGTCAGATGCCTGGCCGTGACGGTCACTACAATACCGATCTTGCCGACGTCTTTGCCTGGCGACCGGACCACGTGATCACCATGACCTCGAAACTGGAACTGGCTGCCAAAGGTGCCGCATCGCTGCCGACTGATCTTGCCACCGCAGGCATCGCCTGGACACACCTCCCGGTCCCCGACTTCGGCACGCCAAAGGCGGAAACCGATGCACTCTGGCCCGACGCGTCGGCACGCACCCGCCGCGGGCTCGCGACAGGCGGCAAAACCCTCGTGCATTGCATGGGGGGGTGTGGCCGATCCGGAATGGCGGTGCTCCGCCTTTTGACAGACGCCGGCGAAGACGCGGACGCGGCCCTCGCCCGCCTGCGCAGCACACGCCCCTGTGCAATCGAAACCAAAGCACAACTCCGATGGGCAACTCGACGCTAAGCCCTTTATCTTGGCAAAAATATCCCCGCCGGAGGCTCCCGCACGCACCGTGCTCGCCTCACACCCGGTGATACGGCATCCCGGCCAGGATCGACGCCGCGCGGTAGAGTTGCTCACACAACATGACCCTCACCAACATATGCGGCCACACCATCTTGCCAAAGCTGATCGACGCATCCGCTCTCGCGCGCAGCGCCGGGTCAATCCCATCCGCCCCGCCGATAACAAAGGCAAGATCCTGCCGTCCGGCATCACGCCATCCCGCCAGCAACGCGGCAAACTCAGGGCTGGTCACCAAGGAACCGCGCTCGTCCAGCGTCACGATCACAGCACCGGCCGGAATTGCACGGCCAAGCAGGTCTGCCTCTGCCGCCATGCCGCCACCCCGCTTGTCCTCGACCTCGTGCTCGGTCAGCGGCCCAAGGGCCAGCGCCCGTCCCGTGCGGTCAAAGCGGGTCACATAGTCGTCGATCAGACTGCGTTCGGGGCCGGGCCGCAGCCGTCCCACCGCACAAAGATGCACCCGCATCATGGCAAGCCAGCCTTAGACCACCGATCCGCGCAGTGCATCACCCGAAGGTAGCCACATCTTTTCAAGCTGATAGAAGTCGCGCACTTCGGGGCGGAAGACATGGACAATCACATCGCCCGTATCGATCAGCACCCAATCTCCGGTTTCCTTGCCTTCCATCTTGCACGATATGCCGAAGGTCTGCTTGATCCGGTCCGCCAATTTTTCAGATATGGCGGCAACCTGACGCGAAGACCGCCCCGAGCAGATCACCATGTAATCCGCCACGTCCGACCGCCCGCGCAAGTCGATCTGTACAATATCTTCGGCCTTGTCGTCGTCAACCGACGCGACAACGGCTTCCAACAGTTGCTCTGCCGTGTAGTCCGGGCCGCTCATGCGGTTTGCCCGGGGGCCGACCGGAAGTCCGGTCGCAGGATCTGAATGAGACAGGACGGCGTCCTCCAACTGACGCGCCAGTCCATCCCCGGCGCCGGGCTTTTGCCAAGGATAGCACCCGCAATGAGGAATCTCAATCACGGGCAGGGCATCGGGGCCTACACGTCATCTGGCACCCGTGCAAGGCTTGATCGCCGCCATGACGTCTGGCCCGAGCAGCGCAGACATCGGGGACGGGGGCACCAGTGGCAGATAGGATCCGCCGGCTTCCAACCTGACATAGACGGCAGCAAGGGCGTCCGGCGCAGGCCCGTCTCCAGTCGTACATCCATCGACCCCAAGACCAAACGTGCCAGAGGCAGCACCCCCATCGGTCCAACCGGCAACCGTCGCTTGCCAATCACGCATTCGCTGCACATCGATTGGGGCCAGCGCGTAGGCAGTGGCCCGACTGCCCTCAGGCGTTTGCACAGCACCGGCCAGTGGACGATCCAACAGGGTGACCATTTCAGCAAGTTTTTGCTGCCCGCGTGCCGCCTTGAGTGTAAGTTTTGCCGTCCCCGGCACAACGGAAAACCCTTCGGGCACCACAATGGCCACCGCCAATTCTGCCGGATCCGCCGTCAATGGGTCAAGGGCCGCCAGCCGGGCCATCGTCACAGGCGATACTGTCCCGCAGGCGGACACAGCAGCAACCAATCCAACCGCAAAAACCCTGTAATCAAATGCAGTCATTCGAATCTCCTTTGACAGTATTTCTTTATTGTATTACATTAAATTTTAATTGCGAAAAGAGGTTTCATGTCCACCCCTCCACCTTCAATCCTGCGTCTGTCGCGCCTTATGGCGGGGTTTGCATCGGTAATGCTCGCCGCGTATCCGGCAGCGGTCGCGGTTTCGTTGGGCGCGGCCTTTGCCGGGCACAGCCTCGCCCTGTGGCGGCTGCCCGTCATGCCAAACGGGGTCACCCCCATCCAAACCGGCATTGTGCTGGCGACCCTGGTCAGCTTTGTCCTGCTTCCGGTGGTCATCGCCTTTTTCAGCGCCATGCGTAGGCTGTTCCGCCGCTATGCCCGGGGCGAGGTACTGGCACCTGCGGCCTGCGCCGACCTGCGGGACATGGGCCGTTGGGCGTTCTTCATGGGTATCCTTGGCCTGATCCAACCAACCCTCCAGACGTTGGCCCTGTCGGTCGGCACCGAATCCGTTGTCTTAAGTTTTGCGGTCACCGACGGCGCCATCGGGTTTCTGGTTCTGGGCGGCACACTGGCCGCAATCGGCTGGACCATGACCGAGGCGGTCCGGATCGACGAAGAAAATGCGGGCTTCATCTGATGCAGGTCGTGGTGCGGCTGGATGTGATGCTGGCACGGCGCAAGATGCGATCGCGCGAGTTGGCGGAACGCATCGGCATAACGGAACAGAACCTCAGCCTGTTGAAATCGGGCAAGGTCAAAGGGATCCGCTTTGAAACGCTTGCGGCGATCTGTGCCGTTCTGGACTGTCAACCCGGCGACCTGCTGGAAGCTGTGGACGACACCACCGCTTGATCCTTGCCAAAAAGGGGATTCGCGCGTATTCAGGCGGCCATGTCCGGGTTCATTTATTTCAACATCACCGATCATGCGCGGCTTCCGGCCCGCTTTTTCGGCATGACCCGCACCATTCTTTCCCGCCTGATCTGACGGCGGCACCGCCAGCGCGGGCGGATGTAACCCGCGTGTATTTTCCCAGCCTTCCAGCCAAGCCAGCCTTAAAGCCAAGGATGAGAGCCATGACCGCTCCCCGCACACTCTATGACAAGATCTGGGACGACCACGTCGTCCATCAGGCCGAAGACGGCACCTGCCTGCTCTACATTGACCGCCATCTGGTGCACGAAGTTACCAGTCCGCAGGCGTTTGAAGGATTGCGCATGACGAACCGCAAGGTACGCGCACCGGAAAAGACCATCGCCGTGCCAGACCACAATGTGCCCACCACGCTGGACCGGGCCAATGCCGCAACCATGACCGAAGACAGCCGGATTCAGGTCGAGGCGTTGGACAAGAATGCCAAGGATTTTGGGATCAACTACTATCCGGTATCCGACGTACGCCAAGGCATCGTGCACATCGTCGGCCCCGAACAAGGCTGGACCCTGCCCGGCATGACGGTGGTCTGCGGTGACAGCCACACCGCCACCCATGGTGCCTTTGGGTCACTGGCCCATGGCATCGGAACGTCGGAAGTGGAACATGTCCTTGCCACCCAGACGCTGATTCAGCGCAAGGGCAAGAACATGAAGGTGGAAATCACCGGCAGCCTGCGTCCCGGCGTCACCGCCAAAGACATCACCCTTTCGGTGATCGGGGAAACAGGCACCGCCGGCGGCACCGGTTATGTCATCGAATATTGCGGGCAGGCCATTCGTGAACTGTCGATGGAAGGCCGGATGACCGTGTGCAACATGGCCATCGAAGGCGGCGCCCGCGCCGGCCTTATCGCTCCGGATGAGAAAACCTATGCCTATTGCATGGGACGCCCACATGCGCCGAAAGGTGCCAAATGGGAAGCCGCACTGGCCTATTGGAAAACCCTGTTCTCCGATGCCGACGCCCACTGGGACAAGGTCGTTACCCTGAAAGGGGAAGACATCGCCCCGGTCGTGACATGGGGCACCAGCCCCGAAGACGTTCTGCCGATCACCGGCAGTGTTCCCTCGCCCGAAGACTTCACCGGCGGCAAGGTCGAAGCCGTGCAACGCAGCCTGGACTATATGGGCCTGACCCCCGGCATGAAGCTGACGGATATCAAGATCGACACCGTCTTCATCGGCTCTTGCACCAACGGCCGGATCGAAGACCTGCGCGCAGCCGCTGCGATCCTGAAAGGCAAGAAGGTCAAGGACGGTCTTCGCGCCATGGTCGTTCCAGGCTCGGGCCTTGTGCGGGCGCAAGCCGAAGAAGAAGGTCTGGCGCAGATCTTCATCGATGCGGGCTTTGAATGGCGGCTGGCAGGGTGTTCGATGTGCCTTGCCATGAACCCCGATCAGCTTGCCCCCGGCGAACGCTGTGCCGCAACCTCGAACCGCAACTTTGAAGGTCGTCAGGGGCGCGGCGGACGGACACATCTTATGTCACCTGCGATGGCAGCGGCGGCGGCACTCACCGGCCATCTGACAGATGTGCGCGAATTGATGGTTGAAACAGCCTGATACGGGCCGCCGGTTTGGCCAAGGGGGCGTGGTGCCTAATTCCGCCGCGCCCTCTGATGGCCCGGCTGGCGCAGCAACAACACCAGTGCATTCACCGCGATCAAAACCAGACCAGCCAGTTCGAAAACCACGTTCAACCGCACATCCTGCACCCTGATGTTGATCACCGAGTCGAAATGATGAAAGCCTACCGCCCTTACCGCGACGAACCCCGCGACCACGGCCAACCCCAAAAGGGCAAGGCCGTGCCGTTTCAGGTCACGCCGCATCAGGTAAAGGCCAAAGACCAGGATCGCACCGATAGCCAGCAAGAGTCCCTGAATGAAGTGGCGCTGCACTATGCGACGGTCTTCATACCAACCTTGCAGCCGCGCGATGCAGCGCCCGGTGGCGGTCAACGCCGATTGCAGGTCCAGTTGTTTGTTCACCGCCAGAAAGGCCATGGCAAAACAGGTCAGCACCCAAAACGTGCGTGCCCGTCCGCCTCCGACCCGTCGAACGACAAAAATGGCCAGCACGGCGCAAGTCAGGTAGGCCGCCACGGTCAGCCATCCGGCCAGCGACGGGTCGCCGATCTGTGGCGACCATCGGTCAAAAACGCAGCTCTGCAAACGGCCAGGATCAATCGATTGAAACATGGAAAAGTCGCGATCCCTTTGGGTCGTGAAACATCATATCAGGGCCACGCCTAGCAAAACGCGACCCGCATCACAAGAAAGCCAAGGATCACCCATGGACAATTTTACCAAACTGACCGGAATTGCGGCCCCCATGCCGCTGGTCAACATCGACACCGACATGATCATTCCCAAGCAGTTCCTGAAGACGATAAAGCGCTCCGGCCTTGGAAAAAATCTGTTCGACGAGATGCGCTATACGCAAGACGGGGCAGAGATTCCTGATTTTGTTCTGAACCAGCCCGCCTATCGCAAGGCCGAAATCCTGATTGCCGGCGACAACTTCGGCTGTGGATCGTCGCGCGAACATGCGCCATGGGCGCTTCTGGACTTTGGCATCCGATGTGTGATTTCCACCAGCTTTGCCGACATCTTCTATAATAACTGCTTCAAGAACGGCATCCTGCCGATTGTCATGCCGCAGGATGTGGTGGACGTCCTGATGGCCGATGCGCGCAAAGGCGCCAATGCCCGGATCACGGTTGATCTTGAAACGCAGACTGTTACCACATCGGACGGGCAAAGCTTTGTCTTTGATGTGGACAGCCACCGCAAGCATTGCCTTCTGAACGGTCTGGACGACATCGGCCTGACTCTGGAAAAAGCCACGGCTATTGACGCATATGAGGCAAAGGCCGCCACCATACGACCATGGGCGTGATCGTTTTTAGCGTCTGATTTTCCTGCAACCACAACATCTTGGGTCGCCCTTTGGGGCGGCCTTTTTCTTTCCACAATCTTGATGCAATCCGGCGACACATCTTCCGCGAAAGTGCCGCAATACCTATTCAAAAGCTAACGAGTGATTGCGGGTCTCGGGGAAAGAAGGCACAAATTGGGCAAGAATGAGGCAGTCCGCCATAAATGGCGGGATATCATCGGCACAAGGCCCCGGCACAGCATCGGGTCCGGTCGAATGGAAGGTGGCAGGGAAGTGGTCTCGACGTTTTCGGGAGCTTTGATTCGGGCTATGATCGTGGTGTTGGTGGTACTAACACCCTCGATCTTGTTGCCTGGCATTTCGGGTGACGCCAAGCAGATGGTGGCGCTGGTTGCCCTGTTTGCCGGGCTTTTGACCTTTGTCGAATATAACGCAGAAGCGCCCAGCCTGATCGAATTCCGCGACGCACCGCCTTTCAACCGGATCAGGCTGCTGATGTTGCTTGCAACCGTGTTCTGCTTGTCGATGATCGAAAGCGGTCGCACCAATCCGACAAGCACAACCGAATTCGTTCACGCTGTCGGTCATTTGATCGGGCAGTCGATGGATTTCCCCTATTCACCGGTGCGCCTTGCCACCCTGATGATGGCCGACGGGGCCTCGGCCGAGCACATTGAAGCTGTGCGCGATGCCGCTGGCGTTGCCTACCTAAGCTCGCTGATCTCTCTGGCGGTGTTTGTCATTGTTCTGAAGGCCGGTGCGTGGCCCCACCGTGATCGGGCGTTCAACGTCTGGGTCAATCTGCCTACGTTTGACCCGACTGCTGGAAATAACGTGGTCGGACGTTTGGAACGCGACGGGCGCGTCAACATAGCGCTTGGTTTTTTGTTGCCGTTTGTCATTCCCTTTGTCATCAGTTTGTCGTCACCCGGATTGAATCCGAACAGCCTGACATCCTCTCAAACCCTGATCTGGACAATGTCAGCATGGTCTTTTCTTCCCGCCAGCCTGTTCATGCGCGGCATAGCCATGGGACGGATTGCCGAATTGATCCGCGACATGAGACGCGCACATGGCGAAGCCGACGCCTCGGAACTGTCACGGGCCTCGCGGGCATTCTGATAGCGCTCTGCGGTCCGGCAGCGGCGGACACCCTGCGGCTGGCCTATTGGAACACCGACCTGAATCGCGCCGGACCCGGCCTGTTGTTGCGCGACATCAAGACCGACACCGCGCCTGACATTAAGGCCGCTTCCTCCGCGATCGGGGAACTGGACGCCGATATCATCGTGCTGTCAGGCATGGACTACGACGCGGGGGCTTTGGCCTTGTCGGCGTTCAACGCATCGCTGCCGGTTCCCTACCCCCATCTCGTAGCTTTGCGGCCGAACACCGGCATCCCAACCGGGTTCGACCTTGACGGAAACGGACGTAGCGATGAAGCCCGCGATGCCATCGCCTATGGCCGCTTTCCGGGAGAAGGCGGCATGGCCATCCTGTCGCGCCTGCCAATCGACGCGGCACACAGCACCGACCACTCGGCCATGCTGTGGCGCGATTTGCCGGGCGCACTGCTGCCGCCACTGCCCGACGGGGCGTTGGCTGTCTTGCGTCTGTCGTCCACCGGACACCACGATACCGTTGTCAAATTGACCGACGGACGCAGCCTGCACCTGCTGACATGGCATGCCACGCCCCCGGCCTTCGACGGCCCCGAAGATCGCAACGGCAAACGCAACCATGACGAGGCCGCGTTCTGGCTGCACCTGATGAACAGCCCCGAAGCCCCGAAAATGCCATTTGTCCTGCTTGGTCAGGCCAATGTGGACCCCGAAAAGGGCGACGGCAACCCGGCGGCCCTGCGCGACCTGCTGGGTGATCCGCGCCTGCAAGATCCGCTGCCGGGCGATACGGTTGACTACGGCGGAACCCTTGGTTCGTTGCGGGTGGCTTATATCCTGCCGTCGGCCGGCATTGTCGTCACCGCTGCAGGGCATGCCCCAACGCCTGATGGTGCGCGGCATCATCCGATCTGGATCGAAATCACCCCCTGAAGCCCTGCTTTTTCCAAGGATCGCTTGACCCTACCCGGCCCATTGGCTACGCCGCTGCCAACCCGTCAGACAGGAGCCTTTCCAATGGCCAATCCTTCCCTTCTTATCCTCGCCGGCGACGGCATCGGTCCCGAAGTCATGGCCGAAGTAAAGAAGATCATCGCGTGGATGCGTGCGCGCCGTGGTGTGACCTTCGATGTGACCGAAGATCTTGTCGGCGGTTGTGCCTATGACAAGCACGGCACGCCCTTGACAGACGCTACAATGGCCAAGGCGCAAGAGGTGGATGCGGTGTTGTTGGGGGCTGTTGGGGGGCCGAAATACGATACCCTCGATTTCAGCGTAAAGCCGGAACGGGGCCTTTTGCGCCTGCGCAAGGAAATGGATCTGTTCTCAAACCTGCGCCCGGCGCAATGCTTTGACGCGCTGGCCGATTTTTCCAGCCTCAAGAAAGAGGTTGTGGCCGGTCTGGATATCGTCATCGTCCGCGAGTTGACGAGTGGTGTGTATTTCGGCGAGCCGCGCGGCATTTTTGTCGAAGGCAACGAACGAGTCGGCATCAACACGCAACGCTACACCGAATCCGAAATCGCCCGGGTGGCCCGGTCGGCGTTCGAACTGGCCCGCAAGCGCGCGAACAAGGTTTGCTCGATGGAGAAGGCCAATGTGATGGAGTCGGGCATCCTGTGGCGCGAAGTGGTTCAGGAAATCCACGACAAGGAATACCCCGACGTGGCTCTGACCCATATGTATGCCGACAACGGTGCGATGCAGCTGGTGCGCTGGCCCAAGCAGTTCGATGTGATCGTGACCGACAACCTGTTCGGCGATGTGCTGTCGGATTGCGCGGCCATGCTGACCGGCAGCCTTGGCATGTTGCCCTCGGCCAGCCTTGGGGCGCCGATGGCCAATGGTCGGCCCAAGGCCCTGTATGAGCCGGTGCACGGCTCTGCCCCCGACATCGCAGGTCAGGGCAAGGCGAACCCGATCGCCTGTGTTCTGTCCTTCGCCATGGCGCTGCGCTATTCCTTTGACATGGGCGAAGACGCTGCGCGTGTTGAAAAGGCTGTAGAAAAAGTGCTGGCCGACGGCCTGCGCACAGCCGATCTGATGGGCCCGGATGGTGGAACGCCCGTGTCCACCACGCAGATGGGCGATGCCATCATCGCAGCGCTGGATGCCAGCCTTTGATCTGACATCTAGTTGCAGAATGGCCCGGGCCGGGTGGCGCGGGCCTGATTCAGTCCCAAAGCACAAGGCAGCCAGTCTGCTGCGGATCATACTTGATCATTGACACTGACGAATCGAGCGGCGCCGCGTGGCCGGGGCTGTCAGGTCAGGACAAGACCCTCCCTCGGATCATCCGTTGTGGGACGCCGCTTGCCTGTAGCGGAAATCTGTCGGCCCTGTGGCGCAGATCACATGATGCAGATTGTGACACGATCCTTGGTGCCGACCCTGCTTGAGCCTCGCCCCGATTTCTGCACATGATGATAGCGCAATCAGGGTTGGCGCTTGGCCTCTGCTGGCAAAGGGGACGACCATGGGTCACAATCTGAAAGGCGCGCTTCTGGCGCTTTTGGCCTTTGCGCTGTATGCGACCCATGATGTTGTCATCAAGTTTCTGGGCGAAAGCTACAATTCGTTCCAGATCATCTTTTTCTCGGGTCTATTGGGCTTTCCGATCATCACCTTCATGCTGATGAGCGACCGCACCGATGGCAATCTGATACCACGCCACCCGTGGTGGTCACTGCTGCGGTCCATCACCGCCGTCTCAACCGGAGCAGCGGGGTTTTATGCGTTTACCGTGCTTCCGCTGGCACAGACTTATGCGATTCTGTTCGCGATGCCGCTCTTGATCACGGTTCTGGCGATTCCCATGCTGGGCGAAAAGGTTGGCATCCGGCGCGGGATCGCCGTAGTGGTCGGGCTGATCGGCGTTCTGATCGTGCTGCGCCCCGGCTCCGCCGAATTGTCCTGGGGCCATATTGCCGCACTGTCGGCAGCTTTGACCGGATCGCTGACGTCGGTCATCGTGCGCAAGATCGGGGCCGAGGAACGCTCGGCCGTTCTGATGTTGTATCCGATGGTGGCCACTTTCCTGTTGACCGGGGCAGCGATGCCCTTCGTCTATGTGCCCATGCCGCTTGAGCATCTGGCCCTGACCGGCGTGATCGCGGCCTTGGGCTTTGTTGCGGCACTGTTGTCGATTGCCGCTTATCGCACCGCCCCCGCCATCATTGTGGCACCCATGCAGTATTCGCAGATCATCTGGGCGGTCATTTATGGCGCGCTGCTGTTTGACGAACAGGCTGACCTTTACACTCTGGTCGGCACGGGCGTGATCATCTTGTCGGGCATTTATATCGTGCTGCGCGAAGGTACCGGCAGCGTGTCAAAAAACAGCCCCGTCCTGTCCAACAAATCCCGCCCCGAAACCGGACTGATGCCGCGTATCAGCCTGCTGTTGAAACGCTCAGAACGCCGGCGCGAAGACTAAGCGCGCGACCCCTCTTGCAAAGCACAATCGAAGGGTTTAGGGCATTTTTCACGGTCGGAGCGTAGCGCAGTCTGGTAGCGCACCTGCTTCGGGAGCAGGGGGTCGGAGGTTCGAATCCTCTCGCTCCGACCAAATTCCCGATCCTGTCCAAAGATGTGCGTGTGAATGCGTTGAGTCAGACAACCCGTCCGCGGGCCGCCCATGTGCGGGCTATGTAATCAGCCGTCATCAGATCCAGATGCGCGCCACCGCCATTCTTCGCGATGGTGATTTCGTCCTCCGACCGCCGCGCATAGGCGTTCGGGTCGTCGTAGAAATCAGCGATCACGTCTGATTCGCTGATCGCCCCGCTCTTGATCGGCGCGATCAGCTCTCCGATGTGGTGAATCGTGGTGGCGCGGCTATCGACAAACAGGCGTGCACGCGCCATCGCCGTGTCGTCCACCTCACGCATTGCAGGTGTATAGGCCCCGATCAGATCCAGATGTTGCCCGTGTTGCAGCCAGTCACCCCGGATCAGGGGCTCTTTTGCCATGGTGGCGGTGCAGATGATGTCGGCGTCTTTCACCGCTTGCTCCAGATCGTCGGTAACCGGCAGGCCCATTGACTCGGCGGTGCCGCGACTACGGCTCCAGACCGTGAACGCAGCGTCGGGAAAGGCGCTGGAGTAGGCGCTGACCATTGACCGCGCCACTGTGCCCGCACCAACCAGCAAGATGCGGCGCGAGTCCTTGCGGGCCAGTCGTTTCGCCGACAACAGACTGTCTCCGGCGGTTTTCCATTTGGTTACAAGATGAAAATCGACCAAGGCGGTCAACACGCCGGTACGGTCGTCGAACAGCGTCACCGATCCGTTGACCGACGGCAACTCATGCGAGGCGTTTCCGGGAAACACCGTGGCCACCTTGACCAGCTGGCCCAACCCATCAATCCACGCTGCCCGGTTCAACAACGTATCGCCACCGCGATAGAGGAACTGATCCGTGATTTGGGCCTTTGGTCTGCGATGCCCGGCTTCCAGCGCATCGGTCAGCCCGGCCCATGTCAGCAGCTGTTCCGCCTCTGCTCCAACGATCGCGATGCTCATATCCCAGCCTCCCGTTGCGTCAATAATCCTTCTGCAACCAACCGTTCGCCCCAACCCTGCCAGCCGGTGAACAGATGCACCCGCCATCCCCGCACGGCGGCAGCCTCGATATTCTCTGCCTTGTCATCGGCAAAGATCAGTCGATCAGGCGGGATGCCGGTTTCCACCTCCAATTGCCGGTAGATCTCGGGATCAGGCTTGATCACCCCCATCCGCGCCGACACAAAGGCCTGATCGAATTCCGCCAGGAAGTCATACTGGCTTTGCGCATAGGTAAAGCTGTCATTGCCGAAGTTGGTCAATGCCAGCACAGGAATACCCTTGGCCTTCAACGCTCGAAGCAACGCAATTGACCCTTCGATGCGCGGGCTCGCCATCTCGATCCAGTGCTCATACCACCAAAGGATCTGCTCGCCCCAATGCGGGTGGGCAGCGGCATGCGCCTCAACGGTGTCGCGAAACGGGGCCCCGGCATCAATAGCCAGGTTCATCGCTTCTACCCCTGTTTCGCTGAACATCCGGCGGCGCGTGGCCTCTCCCAGCCGCTGGTCATAAAATGCTTCTGGGTTCCATCCAATCAGCACATTTCCAATGTCGAAGATCACTGCCTGCGGCCGGCCCATGGTGCATCCCTGTTTTGCTCTGGTTGCGCGATATAAAGCCCGGCAGTCAGGTCAGGCGCAACCCCCTGACACAACCTTGGCCACACGCACGGCTCGGTCCAGTACATCCAGAAACCGCGACCGGTCGACTTTGGAGAAAGGCCGCCCGCTGCCTTGCCGGAACGGGTCTGCGCTGCGCAAATCCTGCATCAGATCGCGAGTCGCCAAAGCCATGCCGATATTGGCCGTCGTCAGTTCCTCGCCGTTGTGCTTGACGACCCGAGCCCCCGCCGCCACGCATTTCGCTGCCAAGGGGATGTCTCCCGTGACCACCACATCGCCCGGACCACAAGCGTCTGCGATCCACTTGTCGGCCTCGTCCGGTCCACTGGCCACAAAGACGCTTTCCACCAGCGGGTTGGGCGAGGGCCGGATACCACCGTTGGACACCACCAGCATCCGGACGCCTTGTCGTGTCGCCACACGCTCGGCCTCGGCCTTCACCGGACAGGCATCTGCATCAATGAATATGCGGGTCATGGGTGCCTAGCCATAAAGGGACTTGGCATGAAAGGCGATATGCTCTTCCATGAAGGTCGAAACGAAAAAGTAGCTGTGGTCATAGCCCTTCTGCATCCGCACCGCCCCCCCTTGCCGTCGCGCCGCCATGGCCTCGGCCAAGGCTTCGGGCTTAAGCAGGTCGATAAACTGATCCGACGTGCCCTGATCCACCAAAATCGGCCCATCGAACCCGCGCTTGCGCATCAAAAGCGTGGCGTCATGCCCAACCCAAGCGCTTTCATCCTTGCCCAGATAGGCTGTAAACTGCTTGCGTCCCCAATCCCCCGCGGTTGGATGACAGATCGGCGCAAAGGCCGAGGCAGACCGGAACCGCCCCGGAAAGCTCATGGCAATGGTCAGCGCACCATGCCCACCCATCGAATGTCCGGTAATGGCTTGGGCCTCTTCCGCCAGAGGAAAGGCATTGAACAGCAATCGCGGCAGATCGTCGGTCACATAGTCCCACATCCGGAAATGCGGAGCCCATGGCTTTTGCGTGGCATTGACATAAAATCCCGCCCTCTGGCCCAGATCAAATGCCGGATCGTCAGCGACCGCTGCGCCGCGCGGCGAGGTGTCGGGAAAAACCACCGCCACCCCCGCTTCGGCCGCCCAACGCTGCGCCCCCGCCTTCATCATCGCATTTTCGTGCGTACAGGTCAGCCCGGACAAAAACCAGATCAGCGGAACCGGGCCATCCTCGGCCCCTTCGGGCAGAAACAGACCAAAGGTCATCTCGGTGCCCGTGGCTGTCGAGGCATGGGAATACACCCCCTGCACACCGCCAAACGCCCTGTTCTCGGATACGGTTTTCATTGCGACCCTCCATTGACCAAGGCAATCACCGCCGTCACCGTCAGCACAGACGCTGCCGTCGACAAAAGGATCGCCGTCGAAACCCGTTGTGGAGCCACGCCATAATGCGCGGCCAGAATATAGACATTTCCCGCTACCGGCAAAGCCGCAGCCGCAATCATCACACCCGCCGCATACCGCTCAACCGGAAAGATCGCCAGTGCCGATACAGCCACAGCTGCCGGATGAACCACCAGTTTGGCGAAGGCCAACCAAGCCGCCACCTGCACCCGTTCCGCGCTGCGCCCCGCCAGCGATGCGCCGATGGCAAACAGGGCGCCTGGTGTTGCCGCCGCCCCCAATATCGTCAGAAACTCGTTGACCGGACCGGGAACCGTCCACCCCGTCGCCCCCCAGGCAAGGCCAAGCACGATCGACACAATCATCGGATTTTTCAAAAGACCCACCGCCAGAACCCGGAATATCCCAAGGCGCATCCGCCCTTGCCGCCGCGCGGTGATCACCAGTGTAATCACACTGGAAAACACGATCAGATCCACCGCAAGCACCAAAAGCACCGGCCCTGCTGCCGCAGCCCCCAACAAAAGCACCAACATCGGCACGCCCAGAAAGCCCACATTGCCAATCACAGCGCATTGCGCCTCAACAGCGGCTTCCTCGACCGACACACCCCGCCACAGCGCAATTGCAGTGGCAAAAAGATAAACCACGACCGAGGCCGTCAGATAAGCGACGACAAAGGGCCAGTCGAAAATCTGCCCGATGGACAAATTCGCCGCAAAACCGAACAGCATTGCGGACAACGCAAAATAGAACACGAACCTTGTTAGGGCTGCCGTCGCTTCAACCCCGAAAAATCGCGTCCTTCCAGCCAGAAATCCCAGTCCGATCAGGGCAAAGAACGGTAATGTTTTCAGAAGGATCGGCAGCATAAATCCGCTTTCAGACTGGTGTTGCCATCAAACGTTTCATGCCCAATGAAAAGACGCAACCCGCAGCCTTTATCTTGGTCCAAATATCCTCAGGGGGAGGCGCGCAAAGCGCGACGGGGGCGGAACGCCCCCTGACCGGCAGTAACGCGCGCAGGCGCGAGCCGAGCCACTGCCTGCGGTCGGAACGTTCGCGTTCAGGTCACGCCACCTGTCAAACGGTCGTTTCAAGACAATGCCGGCGGAAAGCACGCTTGAGCATATCCAACTCCTGACGCAGCAGATCCACCTCTGCGCGCATGTCGTCTTCCATGGCTACCCCTGTGATGATGGTGAAATGGGCCAGCGTATCGGTCGAGCCAGTCTCGCGGATCAGAAAGGTCTGCACCCCTTCGCTCAACAAATACGCCGGGATCGGCACCCGCACCGCCCAATCCCCCGAACGTCCCGCGACAGGCTCCACCACTACCTCCGGCAAGGGCTGCTCCAACAATAGCACGTCCAGCTTGGGCAAGGTCTCTGCGCCACTCAGCACTCCTTCCCAAACGCCTGCGCGGATACGGGTCTTGGTCAGCCGTTTTTCGATCATCTCCGCCTCACAATTCAGCCCGGGGGCGTCGGCTCAACGTTACATCGCGCAGGATGATCTGGTTCATCTCGGGCCCCTCAAAGATCAGATCCACCCAAAGCCGCTCCACCCGCTTTTCATTGACCTTGGTGTAGGCCAGATCGAATTCGACCATCACCTCCTCCTCGGCCAAGGGCAGTTCACGCACAATCTGTTCGACGTTGGGACCGTGCTTGATGTTCAGTCGCGCAAAGATCTCCAGCGGCTTTTCCATCTCGACGATCACATCCAGCCGGATCAGATGCCGTAGCTTCAGCCCATTGGCTGCTTCGGGCGGCAGGTCCAGAACAAGGCTCAGGAACGATCCGTCAAAGCGGAACACATCCATTCGGAACCCGAATGGCGCAAGATCGGTTTCCCGCGTGTTGCGGATCTGGCGCACGGTCAATTCGCTGCGCCGGCAATCATGAAAGACCGTCGCCCCGTCGCACACCTGGGCCCGCCCTGGCACGGTCGACAACCCCGGAACGGGAATCGGTCCTTTCCACAAAGCCGGACGCCAGGACCAATCAGTGCCCATGGGACGACGCATCGCATTAGATCCGATCACCGGCAAGGCCAGCCGATGTTCGGCTTCATGGATCACTCGGTCCAGATTGCGGCGGATCGCCCGCGCCCGCGCCCGCAGCGCGCTCAGGGTTTCCAGATCCAGACTGGACGCACGTTCTGCGATCGCGCCCCAGCGGCGCTGAACCCGGCGCTGCAGCACCCGGTCAAGAAACGCATCAAACCTGCCTGCCATCTGCCATTCCGCAACATTACCCGGATACCCACAGCGATTGCCCACGCTCTGGAAACGAATCCCTTTATCGCCGGAAAAATCTTAAGACTCCACCCCATTGCGAAGGCGCTTCTGCGGGTATGCCTTGCCTATCGATTGCCGCGCCGCAACGCCTTTATCGTATCCTCAACCAGCTTGCGACTTTCGTCCTCGGCAAGGTCAGGTCCCGAGACCTTTACACTGACAGTCCTGCCCTTGATGGCGATCATACCGCGCCAGTAAACACCCTCGCCCCGGTCCAGAACCCGGAACAGGAACAGGTCCCCTATACTTCTGGCCGAGGTCACGCTGACATCCGACGCGCGACCGCGTCGGCTCAGGGATTTGCGGCCAGGCTCTGTCGCAAAAAACGCCGCCATCTCGGCACCACCGGCGGCGAGGGCTGACGCACTCCCCGGCCGCCCAAAGGTGACCGCAATCACCGCAGGTTTCGCTGCGGACTGATCCGTGCAGCGTCCCATCAGAACGGCAGCCGCACCATCTGCCTGGCTCAGTGTCGCAGGATCGGGGCAATAGCCTGTCGGCCCTTGCACCTTGAGCCCATCCCCGCTTAGCACCACAGCCTTGGGCAAGATCGACTGTGGGCGGGATTGTTCGGCCATGGCAATCAGGGGTTGGCACAGGGCCAACCCCGCCACCAAAGCCAGCTTATTGGTCCATGTAGACATGCTTTTCGGCCTTGGCGCCCGGATGCGTGACCGCACCCCAGCGGGCACCGCCCACCAGCTTGGCATACTTGTACAAGGCACCCGTTGCATATTGCGTCGGGCGTGGACCTTTCCATTCGGTCTTGCGCTTGGCCAGTTCCTCATCCGACAGCGCCACCGACAATTCTCCGGTCAGCGCGTTCAGCGTGATGATATCCCCGGTTTTCAACAAGGCAATCGGCCCGCCATGGGCCGCTTCGGGGCCAACATGGCCCACGCAGAAGCCGCGCGTTGCCCCACTGAACCGTCCGTCCGTGATCAAGGCCACTTTCTTACCCATCCCCTGCCCTGACAGGGCTGCGGTGGTGGACAGCATTTCGCGCATTCCCGGTCCGCCGGCGGGGCCTTCGTTGCGGATCACGATGACCTCGCCTTCCCTGTACGCGCGGTTCTTCACCGCCTCGAAGGCATCTTCTTCACATTCGAACACCCGCGCCGGACCCGAAAACACTTGCTCGGCCTCGGTCATGCCTGCGACCTTCACGATCGCGCCATCAGGGGCCAGATTGCCCTTCAGACCCACGACACCGCCCGTCTTGGTGATCGGGGTTTCCACCGGATAGATCACCCGGCCATCCGCCTCGCCAGTGATTTCCTCAAGGCTTTCGCCAATGGTCTTGCCGCTGGCGGTCATGCAGTCCAGATGCATAAGCCCGGCCTTGGCCAGTTCTTTCATCACAACCGGAACGCCACCGACCTCATACAGATCCTTGGCGACGTATTTTCCGCCCGGACGGAGATCAACGAAATAGGGCGTATCACGCATGATGTCGGCCACGTCGAACAGGTCAAAGTCGATGCCCGCCTCATGCGCGATGGCCGGCAGGTGCAGCGCGCCATTGGTGCTGCCCCCGGTGCAGGCCACCACGCGGGCAGCGTTCTCCAGCGCCTTGCGCGTCACGATATCGCGCGCACGGATATTCTTTTCGATCAGGTGCATCACGGCGACGCCAGACGCCTCGCCATACTGGTCGCGGCTTTCATAGGGTGCCGGCGCGCCCGACGAATTCAGCAGCGCAAGCCCGATCGCTTCCGATACACAGGCCATGGTGTTGGCGGTATATTGTGCGCCACATGCGCCCGAGGACGGACAGGCGACCCGCTCCATGATCTCCAGCTCGGCCGCCGACAAGGTGCCCGCCTGATTCTTGCCCACTGCCTCGAACATGTCCTGCACGGTGATGTCCTGACCCTTGTAGCGGCCCGGCAGGATTGATCCGCCGTAGATGAACACCGACGGCACGTTCAGCCGCACCATCGCCATCATCATTCCCGGCAGGGATTTGTCGCAGCCCGCCAGACCCACCAGGGCGTCATAACAGTGCCCGCGCATCGTCAACTCGACCGTGTCGGCAATCGCATCGCGCGAGGCGAGTGACGAGCGCATGCCTTCATGACCCATCGCAATGCCATCGGTGACGGTAATGGTGGTGAATTCGCGCGGGGTGCCGCCACCTTTTTTCACCCCATGTTTCACAATCTGCGCCTGACGGTTCAGCGCGATGTTGCAGGGGGCCGCTTCGTTCCAGCAGGTTGCCACGCCGACCCAGGGCTGATGGATCTCTTCCTCGGTGATCCCCATGGCATAGAAATATGACCGGTGCGGCGCACGCGCCGGGCCTTCGGTCACATGACGGCTGGGAAGTTTCGACTTGTCGAAACGCTGGTTCGTGGCCATGGGCATCCTCCCGCAAAAATGATTTGTCATTGGGATAATGGGCGAAGCCAGCGGGGGCAAGCGGCGAAAGCAAGGGGGCTTCCCTCTGTCGCGGGCATGGCTACTGTGGGCCACCATGAACCCGCCCCGTATCCATGCCATAGATCTGGCCCGCACCATCGCCCTTGCCGCCATGGGGGTGTTTCATCTGACCTTCGACCTGATGCTGTTTGGCCACCTGCCACCCGGCACGGTGTTTCAGGGCGGCTGGCCGCTGTTTGCCCGCGCCATTGCGTCAAGTTTTCTTTTCCTTGCCGGAGTCTCGTTGTGGCTGGCTCATGGGCAGGGCATCAGATGGCCTGCCTTCTTGCGCCGGCTGGCTGTGGTCGCCGGGGCCGCCGCATTGGTGACAGTCGCCACATACTACGCCATGGGGGCGCAGTTCATCCGCTGGGGCATCCTGCATGCCATAGCCGGTGGTAGCCTGATCGGGCTGGCGTTTTTGCGCGCACCCGTAAGCCTGACCGCCGCTGCGGCCGCTTTGGCCTTCACGGCACCGCATCTTGGACGGTTCGAGATATTCAATGCGCCCCATTGGATTTGGTTGGGTCTGTCCACCGAAATCCCGCCGATGATGGACTATGAGCCACTACTTCCATGGCTGTGTCCGGTGCTGCTGGGCATCGCCACCGCAAAGCTGATGTCGCGTGCGGGCCTGTGGGACCGCCTGCGCCTCTGGCAACCCGGCCCGTTTGGCCGGGCGGTGATCTGGCCCGGCAAACACAGCCTTGCCGTCTATCTGATCCACCAGCCCGTGCTGTTTGGCGCGGTTTATGTCTTTACCCGCTATCTGTAGGCCCCCCATGACCCCGATCACTGACCAGCCCGATCTTTATGCCGCCCTGCGCCACAGTGGGGTGCAGCCTGATGACCTGTCGGCCCTGATCGCTGCCAACCCTCCGACGGTGGCCGCGCGTCTCGGCGCTGTTGATCACGGGCTGTTGCGCGCGGTGATGCGGGCGGGACTTGGTCAGCCTGCGGTGAGGACTGCCCCGCAGATCGTAGCACACCTGCACGAAGTCGATCCCGCGCCACTTTTCCAACCCGATGTCGCGGCCAGTCGCACGCTCGCGCTGTTGACCAATGGCGAACACCCCGACATGCCTGCGTTTTCAGACCGCGCCTTTGACGCTTGGTTCGCAGAAAAATCGGTTCCCTACGGCATCGGCACCTATGGCGAGGACCGCTCGGTTTACCGCTCCGCACAATTCGCGGATGCGGCCAGCCCGGAACGCCGCACCCGGCATCTGGGGATCGACGTGTTTGCCCCCGCTGGAACACCGCTTTTTGCGCCATTGCCGGGGCGCGTTCTTCATCTGACCTACAATGCCGACCCGCTGGATTATGGTCATACGTTGATTTTGCAGCATGAAGCGGATGGCCTGTGCTTTTTCACACTTTACGGCCATCTTGCCGCAACTTTGCCGCGCCTTTTGCAGTCGGGCGCTTGGGTCACAGCCGGACAACACATCGCAGATCTTGGTGACTGGCCCGAAAATGGTGGCTGGGCACCGCATGTGCATTTCCAGATCATGACCGATATGCTGGACCAGACGGCGGGAAACTTCTTCGGGGTCGGCCATAGCAGCCTGTGGGATGTGTGGCAGACCATCTGCCCCGATCCGAACCTGATTTTGCGACTGCCCCAAAGCGCCTTTACGCTGGACTGACGCCGCTGCCAATTGCATTTCGGGCGCCGCGCCTCTATCTGAAGGCATCGACTGGCACCCGAAAGGCCCGCCCGCATGAACTGGATTTCGAACTACGTCCGTCCGAAAATTAACTCGCTCTTCTCGCGCCGGGAAGTGCCGGAAAATCTTTGGACGAAGTGCCCTGAATGCGGAACCATGCTGTTCCATCGCGAATTGGCAGACAACCTGAATGTCTGTTCAAACTGCGATCACCACATGGCCATCAGCCCGCGGGACCGTTTCAAATTCCTGTTTGATGGCGGTGTCTTCACGGACATCAAGGTGCCGGAGCCTGTCGTGGATCCGCTCCACTTCAAGGATCAGAAAAAATATCCCGACCGACTGAAAGCCGCCCAGAAGGCGACCGGGGAAAAAGAGGCGATGCTGGTGGCCGAAGGTGAAATGGGCCGCACCCCCATTGTCGCCGTGGCGCAGGACTTCAGCTTCATGGCAGGGTCCATGGGCATGTATGTCGGCAATGCCCTGATCGCCGCAGCGGAACGCGCGGTCAAGATGAAGCGCCCCTTGGTCCTGTTTTCCGCCGCTGGCGGGGCACGGATGCAGGAAGGCATCCTCAGCCTGATGCAGATGCCGCGCACAACGGTTGCGGTTCAGATGCTGAAGGAAGCGCGGTTGCCTTACATCGTTGTGCTGACGCACCCGACGACGGGCGGTGTCACGGCGTCTTACGCCATGCTGGGCGATGTGCAGATCTCTGAACCAAATGCCCTGATCTGTTTTGCCGGACCGCGCGTTATTGAACAGACAATCCGCGAAAAGCTGCCCGAGGGGTTCCAGCGCGCAGAATACCTGCTTGATCATGGCATGCTGGATCGCGTCACCCATCGCAAAGTGCTGCGCGATGAATTGATCACCATCCTGCGGATGATGATGGGCCTTACGCCAGCGGTCAAAGGCGATCTGCCCGCCCCGGCCACCACCTCCGCTCCGACCGCAGGTTGATCTTGACGCACGGGTCGGATGCCATTCTCGAACGGATGATGACCCTTCATCCGAAAGTGATAGACCTTACGCTGGATCGGATGCACCGCTTGCTGGATACGCTCGGGCATCCAGAACGCGCTTTGCCGCCGGTGATCCATATTGCCGGGACCAACGGCAAGGGCAGCACACAGGCGATGATCCGTGCCGGGTTGGAGGCATCGGGGGCGTCGGTTCATGCCTACACCTCGCCGCATCTGGCGCGTTTTCACGAACGCATCCGGCTTGCGGGGGAATTTATCAGCGAACCGGCTCTGACTGCACTTCTGGATGAATGTGTACAGGCCAATGGTCCGGAATCCATTACATTTTTTGAAATTACTACGGCGGCGGCATTGTTGGCCTTCGCTCGCACTCCTGCCGATTTCACCTTGCTAGAGGTGGGGCTGGGCGGTCGGTTGGATGCCACGAATGTCGTGGACCGTCCGCAACTGTGCATCATCACGCCGGTCAGCATCGACCATCAGCAATACCTTGGCGAAACACTGCGCGAAATCGCTGGCGAAAAAGCCGGGATTATAAAGCGCGGCGTTCCGGTGATCGTCGGTCCGCAAAGCCCCGAGGGACTTTCGGTGATTGAAACCATGGCAACCCGTCTGGGTGCACCAGTCCTTGCCTATGGGCAGCACTGGAATGTATCGGAAGACCGGAACCGACTGATATTTCAGGATGAAACAGGGCTTCTGGACCTGCCTTTGCCAAATCTTCCCGGCCCGCATCAGGTGCAGAACGCCGGGGCCGCCATCGCCGCCTTGCGCGCTCTTGGCCATGACGAGGCCACCTGCGAGGCCGCCGTTACGCGCGCCGTATGGCCCGCCCGGATGCAGCGATTGCGCCATGGCCCCCTCAGCGACATCGCGCCAAGGGTCGAGCTTTGGCTGGACGGCGGGCACAATCCTGCGGGGGGCGAGGCGATTGCCGCAACCCTGGCACGGATGCCAAAGCGTCCGACGTATCTGATTTGCGGTATGCTGAACACCAAGGATGTCGCGGGCTACATGCGTCCACTTGCACCACAGGCCACACGACTTTTTGCGGTGTCCATTCCAGGTGAAAAGAACACCCTTCCGGCCGAAACCACCCGAGACGCTGCCAAGTCAGCGGGTATGGACGCTGACGCATCGGGCTCTGTCGCGGCGGCACTGGCGGAGATTGCGGCCATCGACCCGGATGCACGGGTGCTGATCTGTGGTTCGCTTTACCTTGCCGGGTCCGTGCTGCGCGAAAACGGCTGATACAAGGTGTGGCTTCAGCCTTTTGGCGGAACACCGTAACGGGCCATGAACATCTCCACCGCGCCTTTGACAGATCGCCGGACGTTCGCCTCATTGACCTGATGATCCATGCGGAACACCAGCTTTTCAAGGATGGTCGCCTTGCACAGGTGAATGAACTGTTCCGCCGCCAGATCAAGGTCGTCAATCTGCAACGATCCGTCTTTGACAAGTCGGTGCAGATGGTGGACCAGACGATCCTGCACCATCCCCGGCCCGTTGCGGTAAAAATCTCGCGCAAGCTCTGGAAAGCGCGTGCCTTCGGATATGATCATCCGCCACACGTTCTGGCCAAAATCTGACAATGTGAACGCCGCAATCCGTTCACCCGCCAAGGTCAGCACGGCCTCGACCGACATGGCGGGGTCTATTTCCGCTTCAGTCTCTTGGGTTTGCCGCAGACATTCAGCTTTGCAGATTTCCCGAAACATCAATTGCTTGTCGGGGAAGTAGGCATAAAGCGTTGCCTTGCTTACCCCTGACTCGCGCGCAATGTCGTCGACCGATGCACCGTCGAAGCCATCGCGCAGAAACACCGTTCGGGCACCCGTCAGCACCTGATCGAATTTTCGGCCTTTTCGGACCTTGTGTTGCCCATCTGCTGACATGACACCTCCAGTCAGTAAGCATAGGTCATGACCGTGTCCGGCGGCAAGCCGCAGATCAAGAAAGGTTATTTGCAGGCAGATACGGCTCCCTTTGGCGATGCAACACAGCCCTTGGTCGAGGCCGAGCCTTCGTCACCCTGCGGCCAGGTCAGGTTGGGGAAATCAAGAATGACACCGCTTGCGAAAGCGGGAAGCGTCGTCAAAACGAGCGCCAAGACAAGAACAAGACTGCGCATGGGATTCTCCTGATTCTGAACTGTTAGGTTCACTTTTATCTAGACTAAAAGGTTCGTTATTTGCAATATAAATGTACTGTGAAGTTCAAAATTGGTGTTGGGACAGATCTTGCATTCACCATGCGCCCGGCTATTTTTAGAATCGTTCCAAACTAGGTGCTCTGATGCTGTCCTCTCTCACCAATCGCCGCCGCTTTTCCGATCTGACCGAGCAAGAGGTGCTTGCCCTTGCCATCTCATCCGAAGAAGACGATGCCCGTATCTATCGCAGCTACGCCGAAAGACTTCGCAGTGCCTATGGCGCAACAGCACTTGTCTTTGACGGCATGGCGGCAGAGGAAGACGGGCACCGCAAACGACTGATCGATCTGCACCGCCGCCGGTTTGGCGAAGTCATCCCGCTGATTCGCCGCGAACATGTTGCCGGGTTCTATGCCAGACGGCCGATCTGGCTTGTCGAAAACCTGTCGCTCGACACGATCCGGGGCGAAGCGGAAGCCATGGAAAAGCAGGCCGAAGCTTTCTACCTTAAGTCTGCGCAAGCCACCTCGGATGCTGGGACGCGTGAACTTCTTGGCGATCTGGCGGCAGCCGAGTCCGGCCACAAAGAACGGGCTGGTGCGCTAATCGCCGAACATGTTGATCCGGATACCGAAGATCAGGAAGCCCGCGCGGCAAAGCGGCAGTTCATTCTGACATGGGTGCAACCCGGTCTTGCGGGATTGATGGATGGGTCCGTCTCGACTCTGGCGCCGATCTTCGCGACGGCCTTTGCGACGCAGGACACCTGGACCACCTTTCTCGTCGGATCGGCCGCCAGCGTCGGGGCCGGAATTTCGATGGGATTTACCGAAGCGGCACATGACGATGGCGTGCTGTCCGGTCGGGGAAGCCCGTGGAAGCGTGGGGTGGCGTCCGGCGTGATGACCACAATTGGCGGCATGGGGCACGCCCTGCCCTACCTGATCCCAGACTTCTGGACCGCGACCACAATCGCGATGATCGTGGTTTTTGTGGAACTTTGGACCATCGCCTGGATCCAGAACAAATTCATGGAAACGCCCTTCATCCGGGCGGCCCTTCAGGTCGTTCTGGGCGGTGCTCTGGTCTTTGCGGCCGGGGCGTTGATCGGGGGCGGTTAACAGAGAACCTGCCCTGATCCCCAGAGCGCGCGTCCAACACAATGCGCAGAAAACCGTGGGTCAGGCCCCAAGATGCACGTCGCCCCGTGCAGTGGCCAAGTCCATCTGCCGCTGCCGTTCCCGGAACCGGGCGCGATCCGAAGGGGTGTATTCGACCACACAGGCGGCGCAGCACACACCCTTTTCATAGTCAGGATGCATCCGCCCCTCTGGCGTCACCGGACGGCGGCACGCACCACAGCTTTCGTTCTGACCCGGCTTCAACCCGTGTCCGACCGACACCCGCGCGTCAAATACGTAACATTCGCCTTCCCAAAGGCTTTGCTCGGCGGGAACGTCTTCCAGATATTTCAAGATGCCGCCCTTCAGATGAAAGACGTCGTCAACGCCCTGCGACAGCAGGAAGTTCGTTGATTTCTCACACCGGATTCCGCCGGTGCAAAACATCGCGATACGCTTGTTGTGAAACCGGTCGCGGTTTTCCTGCCACCACTTCGGAAAGTCCCGAAAACTGCGCGTGGCCGGATCAACGGCACCAGCAAAGGTGCCAATGGCAACCTCATAGTCATTGCGCGTGTCGATCACCGCAACATCTGGCTGGCGGATCAGATCGTTCCATTGCGTTGCATCAACGTAATGACCAACGCGCGCCCTTGGATCCACGTCCGGCACGCCCATCGTCACGATTTCACGCTTCAGCTTCACTTTCATCCGACCAAAAGGCATAGAGTCCGAGAAACTTTCCTTCCATTCCAGATCGGCACAACCGGGCAACGCGCGGATATGGGCAAGGACGGCATCAACCCCAAGGCGGGGACCGGCAATCGTGCCGTTGATCCCTTCGCTGGCGACCAGCAACGATCCCCTTACCCCCTGCGCATGGCACAGCGACAAAAGCGGCTGGCGCAGGGCTGCGGGATCGGGAAAGCGAGTGAAGTGATACAGGGCGATGATCGTCAGCATGCGCGCGGCATAGGCCAAGCGCCGGGCCGGATCAAGCGGCAAGCCGCCTCAACCCGATTGACAGGGCAGACCAGTTGCCTACCACTTGATGATGCAGACGAAGGAGATCCGCGATGCGCCCACAGACCGACGCTCTGATCGTGATCGATCTGCAAAATGATTTTTGTCCCGGTGGCGCCTTGGCGGTGGCGGGCGGCAGCGATATCGTGCCGGGGATCAACAGTCTGATGCAGGACTTTGGTGCGGTTGTTCTGACACAGGACTGGCACCCTGCCATCCACACCTCCTTTGCCGCCAACCATACGGGCGCGACACCGTTCAGTCTGGTGCAAATGCCCTACGGCGCGCAGGTGCTGTGGCCCACGCATTGTGTGCAGGGCACGCAAGGTGCAGCGTTTCATGGCGACTTGCATACCGACCGCGCTGACCTGATCGTCCGCAAGGGCTTTCGACCAGCCATCGACAGCTATTCCGCCTTTTACGAAAACGATCACCGCACCGCCACTGGTCTGGACGGCTATCTGCGTGACAGAGGCGTATCACGGCTGGTCTTTGCTGGACTGGCGACTGACTTCTGCGTTGCCTATTCGGCGCTGGATGCCGCCCGGCTGGGATATGAGGTTTCCGTCCGCATGGACCTATGTCGCGCCATTGATCTGGATGGAAGCCTTGCCGACATGATAGCCCACATGACCGCGGCAGGGGTTCGGCTGGACGGCTGAAATCCTGTGACAACTGGACAGCGGTTCTTGCGCTTGATTTAAGAGCGACAACTGCACTCCAGGAGCCGAGCCATGGTCGATATCGCCACACGCGTCCACAATCACAAGTGGAAGATCGACACGATTGTGCGATCCTTGCTCGACACCGATTTTTATAAGCTTCTGATGTGCCAGTCGGTGTTTCGCAACAAGCCCGACACCATTGTGACCTTCAGCCTGATCAATCGCACCAAAAGCATTCGCCTTGCGGATCTGATAGACGAAGGCGAATTGCGCGAACAACTCGATCACATTCGCACACTACGCCTGTCGCGGGGGGAAAGCACCTTTTTGCGCGGCAATACATTCTACGGCAAACGCCAGATGTTCCGTCCCGATTTCATGGAATGGTTTGAGGGCCTGCAACTGCCGCCCTATCACCTTGAAAAGCACGACGGCCAATATGAACTG
>JBKBOF010000002.1:0-70134 GCA_046294955.1 Paracoccaceae bacterium | reverse complement strand
CCAAGCGCCAGCATATGTACCCGAAGCTGATGGCTGCGCCCGGTCAGAGGGTGCAGACGCACGCGGGTTTCCGTGTTGGTGCGTCCGATCACGGTCCAGTCGGTCTGTGCGGGGCGGCCGTTTTCATGGCTGACCATCTGGCGCGGACGGTTGGGCCAGTCGCCACACAGCGGAAGATCAACGCGGCCGGAGGTGTCGGCCATCTGTCCCCAAAGCCGCGCGACATAGGTTTTGCGGGCGCGGCGTTTCTCGAACTCTTGCCCCAGAAACCCCTGCGCCTGTTTGGTGCGGGCAAAGATCATGACGCCGGATGTGTCGCAATCCAGCCGGTGCACCAGCAGCGTATCCCAGCGGGCGGCTTGCAGGCGGGTAATCAGGCAGTCTTGCCGCCCTTCCAGCTTTCCCGGCACACTCAGCAGACCAGCGGGCTTGTCGACCACGATAATGTGCTTGTCTTCATACAAGATCACAACCGGCCCGTCGGGTGGGTCATAGCTGAAATCGGGGATCTGGCTGGGGGTGGTGTCAGGCGCGGGGCGTCGGGTCATGTGATCGTGTGACCCAAGGCCATCAGGCGGTTGGCTAGATGCCGAATATGGGCCGGGCCGACTTCGCAGCACCCGCCAACGATTGTTGCCCCGATTGACACCCATTGCAGCGCAAAATCGGCATATTTCTCGGGCGTCAGGTCGTGGCGGTGGGTGTAGTCCGGGGCGGCACCGTTGTCCGGCAAGGGCAGGCTGGAAATCTCGGAAAATCCGTTGGCATAGGCCCCAAAAGGCAGGCCCATGGTGGAAAGGGCCGAAAGGGCTGCCAACATCGCCTCGGGCATCGAGCAGTTGGCCAGAACCGCTGCGGTCGGATGATCAGTGATCACGTCCGCCAAGGCCGCAACCGGCTCGCCCGACCGCAACCGGCTGCCATCGCGGTCATCGACGGACACCGACAGCCAGACCGGACGACCTGCCGCCTGCGCGCCTTGCAGCGCACCGCGCGCAAGGTCGAGCGATGACATGGTTTCGCATAGAATGACATCGACATGCGGTGCCATCAATCCGGCCTTTTCGGCGTAAAGCGCTGCTGATATAGCGACCGGTGGTGTCAGATCAGGACGATAGCTTTCGCCCAGCGGTCCCATGGACCCGGCGATGATACCTCGCCCGGCCTCGGCGCGGGCCTCATGTGCTTCTGTCAGTGCACGTAGGTGCAGGGCATGGAAATAATGGTCAAGATCAACGCCGATCAGCCGATCGTGCAGGATGTTGTAGGTGTTGGTCGTGGCAACCGACGCGCCCGCTGCAAAATAGTCGCCGTGGATCGCCTTGACCAGACCGGGGTGGTCTATCATCACACGGGTGGCCCAGAGTGGCGTCGGTTCATCGCCTGACCGTGCCACCAGTTCCTGCCCCATGCCACCGTCCAGAAGTGTGATTTGTGTCATGGTCCGGCCTTTTAGGATGCGTCGCGGAACACGTCCGCAAGCAGGGTGGTGAAAAACGTCTCATCTTGGGGTGTGAAGGCAGCAGGGGTGTTGCTGTCAAGATCGAGCACACCCAAAAGCCTGCCCGCGCCTGTCCAGACCGGTAAAACCAGTTCCGACCGGGTCGAGGACGCACAGGCGATATGGTCGGGAAAGGCATCGACATCGGGTACGTTCTGTACCTGCCCGGTGCGGGCGCAGGCACCGCAGACCCCGCGTGAGAACGGGATGACCAAGCACCCATGACTGCCCTGGTAGGGGCCGATCTTCAGAAGGTTTGGCGCAACCACGCGATAGAATCCGGTCCAGTCACTGAACGGATGGGCGTGATGGACCTCGCAGGCTACGGTCGCCATCAAGGCCACAGCATCGGTTTCGCCTTGGGTCAGCGACAGAATGGCGCTGCGCAACGAGTCGTAATCGGGGGTCATGTCAGTATCCCAAAGCAATGCCGTCCTTGCGAGGGTCAGACCCTCCGATCAACACGCCGTCTGCCCCTATCACGATGGCCTGCGCCCCGCCAAGGGGCGTGTGCGGCGTTACGATGCTGTGGCCAAGTGCCGCCAGTTCGGCACGCGTGGCGTCGGTGTAGCCGCGCTCCAGTTCCAGTCCCTCGCGCCCGGCAAAGCTGCGGGGGGCGTCGATCGCGGTTTGCAGGTCCATGCCGAAATCGACAAGGTTTGAAATCAGTCGGGCGTGACCTGTGGGCTGATAGCCGCCGCCCATTACGCCGAAGGGCATGGTGACGCGGCCGTTTTGCATGACCATCCCGGGAATGATGGTGTGCATCGGGCGTTTCCCGCCCGCAGCTTCGTTGGGGTGCCCTTGAACTAGCGTGAACCCCGCGCCACGGTTCTGAAAGCACAGGCCGAATTTTTCGGAAGCGATGCCGGCACCAAAGCCCCAGAACACCGAATAAATCAGCGACACCGCCATGCGGTCGCGGTCCACCACCGTGATATAGATCGTGTCGCGGTGGATGGCTTCGGTCAGGGGGGCCGCAGCCGCGATGACACGGGCGGGATGGATCAACGCCGCAAGACGTGCGGCGGTGTCATCGGACAGCATATGGTCAAGCCGCAGCGCGGGGTCGGCAATAAAGCGGTTTCGGGCGTCATACGCCAGCTTTGCCGCTTCGGCTTCGATGTGAACGCGCGCGGCGCCATAGGGTTCGAGCGCCGCCAAGTCGAAATGTGACAGGATTTTCAGCAACAGGATCGCCGTGGCCCCCTGACCATTCGGCGGATGTTCCAGCAGGTCGATGCCGCGATAGGGGCCCTTCACAGGCGTGTCATAGCTGCATCGGGTGCCGGCCAGGTCATCAAGCGTATGGGTGCCGCCCAAAGCGCGCAGGCTTGTGATCAGGTCGTCGGCCACCTCACCTTCGTAGAACCCGGCGCGGCCGTCGCGGGCTATCCGGCGCAGCACTTCGGCCTGACCGGGCGCGCAGAACATCTGGCCTGGGCGGGGCGGCTTGCCGTCGATCAGGAACAGGTCACGGGCACGGCCTTGCAGACAGGGGGCGTCCTCGTCCCAGTCAAACGCAACGCGCGGGGCAACCGGGATGCCCGCCTCTGCGTAATGGATCGCAGGCGCAAGGGTTTGCGCCAAAGGTTGACGACCCCAGTCGGCGGCGAGCGTGCAAAATGCATCCACCGCGCCGGGCAGAGTGACAGCTTCGACACCGCGCAACGGCACCGTGGTCAGCCCCCGGTCGCGCATCGCGGCAGCGGACAAGCCCGCAGGTGCACGGCCCGATCCGTTCAGGGCGACAACCCGCTCTTCGCCCGCCGGTTTCAACAGCACAAAGCAATCGCCGCCCAGTCCGGTCATCTGAGGTTCGCAAAAGCCCAGAAGCACAGCACCGGCCAACGCCGCATCAACCGCATTGCCACCCGATTTCAGGGTTTCAATCGCTACTTGCGCGGCCAGCGGATGTGATGTGGCACAGATGCCGCCATCGGCATAGACGGCGGACCGGCCTGGGAAGTGAAAATCGCGCATGAAACCATCCCGTTGTTGCGCTGGCACGGTAGCCAGCGAACGAGCGCTTGCAAAGCGCAATGGGAACCTCGGCGCCACGAACTGGGTGGGGGCATTATCCGCAGCGCCGAGGGAAGCTATATGCAGCTACAAGAGCTGTATGATCTTCCGTCGCGACGGATTCAGGGGGAAAGTTGGACCCTTTCGTGTCAGATACGGAAGTTGCGAAACAGTTGTACTGAACGATGGTCATTGTTTCACAGAGATCCGGAATGTCAGAAGGTTCAACTCGCCTTCGCGGCGGTACTGCAAATCTTCTGACAGCGTTCGAATCAAGTGCCATCCAAAGCCGCCTTCGGGCAAGTCATCACTGGTACTGGTCGGTTCAAGAATTCCATCGGGGAGTACTGCACCAGGCATGGGCAGCCCCACATCCATAATGCGGCAGGTCAAACCATGCGGGGACAGATCAATCGTCACGTCGATTTCGCCGGGGAATTTTGCGTAGGCGTGTTCGACGACGTTGTTCAAAGCCTCGGCCAGCACGATCTGTGCGGTGTCGCGGGCATCATCGTGCATATGACCCATGGTCAGCCGGTCGAACAGGGCGCGCAGTGCTTCGCGTACCGCCAGCGGATCGGAGGGAATGACGATGCGCGTAGGGCCGGGCAGGTCGTCAGACGACATCACGCAGACCACCGACAGATGCTGGAACTGCCGCATGGATGATGAAAACACTATCCATTCGGGTCAGGCGAAACACCTTGTCCACCGCAGGCGTCAGCGCGGCCAGTTCAAGCGGCCTGTCTGGTCCAAGAGATTTGCGCACCGCCACAACCGCGCCCAGACCCGAGCTATCGATGAACAAGACCTGTGACAGATCCAGCACCACACGGCGCGTGTCAGCGGATGTCAGGTCACGCATCCGGTCCTTGAAGTCGATCGCGCCTGCGGCATCAATGCGCGCCTCGCACAGATGGATGATCAACAGATCAGGGGTTTGGGTGCATTCAATCTGCATTCTATGCCTCCGCTTTCTTGCGGCAGGCTAGTCTGGGAACGTTACTGCTTGGTCAACACGGATGCGATCAATTCAGCTGAAACTGAAGCGGATAGCGGCCATCTTCAAAATCACCGAACAGATCGCACAGGTCCGGATGGCTGACGGGTTCGCCGGTTTCGTCGGGAACCAGATTCTGTTCCGAAACGTAGGCAACGTAATAGCTTTGGTCATTTTCAGCCAGCAGGTGATAGAATGGCTGATCCTTCGACGGACGGCTTTCTTCGGGAATGTTTTCATACCATTCGTCGGTGTTGGTGAACATCGCGTCCACGTCGAATACAACGCCACGGAACGGATGCTTGCGGTGCCGCACAACTTGGCCAAGGTGGTATTTTGGTGTTGATCTCAGCATCACGTTGCATCCCCCGATAATGGTTATTAATCCCTAACGCCACGCCTTGTCCACATGACAGGCGCGCAAACGGGGAAACAAACTGTGGTCCTTATCCTCACAGTGCTTGAGATCGTGGCACCGCTTGGTCTGCTGGGTGCCATAGGTTATCTTTGGGTCAAGACGGGCCACGAGTATAGAATGGAGTTCATCACGCGGCTGTCGATGACGTTGTCTGTGCCGGCGCTGATCTTTACCGCACTGATGAAAACCGAACTCGACCCCGGGGCGCTGACCGCTGTGACGCTGGCCGCCGTAGTTGCCTATGGCGCGCTGACCCTTATCTTGTGGGTGATGGTAAAGGTGCTGGGGCTGGAACGCCGGACCTATCTGGCCCCGATGATCTTTGGCAATACCGGCAATGTCGGCCTGCCCTTGGCGCTGTTTGCGTTTGGCGAGGCCGGGTTAGGCTATGCCGTTGTCATCTTTGCCGTGATGATGGTCTGGAGCTTTACCTTTGGCATCTGGCTGGTATCGGGTGGCGGGTCGCTTTTGCGGGTGATCAGGGAACCCGCGATGGGTGCGACGCTGCTGGGTGCGCTGTTCCTGTGGCAGGGGTGGCAGACACCGTTGTGGTTGACCAATTCGTTGACACTGTTGGGTCAGATCGCCATTCCGCTGATGCTGATCACTCTGGGGGTGGCGGTTGCGCGGTTGACCCCGGGGCGGCTTGGGCGGGCTGTCTGGTTGTCGGTGATGCGGGGTGGACTGACGGTTGCGGTGGCAGTTGCCGTCGGGCGGTATTTTGAATTGGACCCAGTGGCCTTTGCGGTGCTTGTGGCGCAGGTCAGTACGCCTGTCGCGGTGACATCGTGCATGCTGGCCGAAAAATATGGGGCCGATGCCGATGCGGTGGCTGGCCTCGTGATTGCCTCAACGCTTTTGGCGGTGATCACCTTGCCGCTCACTCTCGGATTTCTGATCTGACCAGACGATGTGCCCCATTTCCCCCGTGGGGCTTTTGCCCTATGCTCGTCGACAATAAGAAAAACGTGCGAGGGGCAGATGAGCAGACTTCTCCGTGCGTCGATGTTGCTTCTGTTGCTGGCCGCTTGTGGTGGCGGCAGCAGCCAGTTTTCGGCGCCCCGTGATTTGGACAACGCCTGTGCCATTGTGCGCGAGCGTCCGCAGTATTTCCGTGCGATGCAGGCGACGGAACGCAAATGGGGTGTGCCTATTCACGTCCAGATGGCAACCATCCATCAGGAATCGAAATTCATCGGCAATGCACAGACCCCGCACCGTTTTGCGCTGGGCATCATTCCGATGGGACGGCAATCGTCGGCCTATGGCTACAGTCAGGCGCTGGATGGGACATGGGAAGAGTATCAGGCCGATCAGCGCCGCAACGGTGCCCGTCGCGACCGGATCAGCGATGCCACCGATTTCATGGGATGGTACATGCATCAGTCCGAACAGCGGCTGGGTATTTCCAAGACGGATGCCCAGGGGCAGTATCTTGCTTACCACGAAGGCCGCAGCGGATACGCGCGCCAGTCTTATCTTGGCAAACCCTGGCTGGTCGATGTGGCGGCGCGGGTGCAGTCACGGTCGCAGATGTACTCCCAGCAACTGGCAGGATGCGGGCGCTAGTCGGGCGGTTTGACGGTTTGCATCAGAGCCCGCGTTTGCTGGTCTCTGCCGTGATGTCAAAATAGGATGCGGGCATCGCGCCGCCCTTTTTCATTTCGCCCAGAATGACAGTGGTCTTGTTGCCAACATCGTCGGTGATGATCCACTGCCGTAGTTCAACTGGCTTCGCAGTGAAAACCAACTCGATGGTGCCATAGGCGGGATTGTTCGGATCTTGCGCCACGACACGAGTGGTATTTTCAACCTCTTTGTGGCCGACGACCATCTTTGCACGAGCCAGATCGACGTTGGCTGCAAGGATCAGGTTCAGCGGAGTGCGCGACAGCGGATATTGCTCGGGCGGCTGGTTCGACTTTGGGTCGAAAATCGCCACCTGACTGCCCCCCGCTATCACAAGGCTGCGGTCTGGTGGGGCGTATTCAAACCGCACCCGGCCAGGACGGCGGATGAACACCTTGCCCGTAGCAATCGTCCCATCGCCGTTGATCTGGGTAAAGTCGGCCTCGACCGTGGTCAGACCATTCAGATATAAAGACAATTCGGACAGAGGGATCCTCGCGGCGAAAGCCGGGGCGCCAAACGCGAGAAGGGCAAGCGGGGCCAATATGGCGGTTCTGCGGTTCATGGCTGCGATATAATCATGGCTGGGTTGCCTTGCATCAGCGATTGCATAAAGGTTGCGGGGTTTTGCCGATCCTGTGAACGGCTGTGCTTTGGCGTGCGTTCTGCCCGGGGGTGGTCATAGGAAAACGCGCGCCGGGATACGGCGCGCGCTTTTCGCGATCGGTGTTCGATTCAGGTTTCCGGCACCAAAATTTCGCGTTTGCCGACGTGGTTGGCTGCGGTGACGACCATCTGCTCTTCCATCTGCTCGACCAGTTTGGCGGCCTTGTTGTAGCCGATGCCCAATTTGCGCTGGATATAGCTGGTCGAACATTTACGGTCTTTTGCCACGATGGCGACGGCCTGATCATAAAGCGCGTCTTCGCCGCCGTCACCCGTGGACAGTCCCAGAACCACGTCGATATCCGACGCGCTGTCTTCGTCGGGGCCTTCGACGACGCCGGACATATAGACGGGTGGGCCAAAGGATTTCAGGTGGTTGACGATTTCTTCCACCTCTTCGTCGCTGACGAACGGGCCGTGGATACGGGTGATCTTGGCACCGTTGCCCATATACAGCATGTCGCCCATGCCCAGAAGCTGTTCGGCCCCCTGTTCGCCAAGGATAGTGCGGCTGTCGATCTTGCTTGTCACCTGAAAGCTGATGCGGGTCGGAAAGTTCGCCTTGATGGTGCCGGTGATTACGTCCACCGACGGGCGCTGGGTGGCCATGATCAGGTGGATGCCGGATGCCCGTGCCATCTGCGCCAACCGCTGAATGCAGGCTTCGATTTCCTTGCCGGCGACCATCATCAGGTCGGCCATCTCATCCACGATCACAACGATGTATGGCAAGGCCACGGGCGCGAATTCTTCCGTCTCGAACACCGGCTCGCCGGTATCCTCGTCAAAGCCGGTCTGGATCGTGCGCTTGAACATCTCACCCTTGGCAAGGGCTTCGCGCACTCGGCCATTGAAGCCTTCGATATTCCGCACGCCCATCTTCGACATCTTGCGATAGCGCTCTTCCATCTCGCCCACGACCCATTTCAGCGCGACAACCGCCTTCTTCGGATCGGTCACGACGGGGGACAAAAGGTGCGGGATACCGTCATACACGGAAAGTTCCAGCATCTTCGGGTCGATCATGATCAACCGGCATTCCTCGGGCGTCAGCTTGTAAAGCAGCGACAGGATCATGGTGTTGATGGCCACCGATTTTCCCGAACCGGTGGTTCCCGCGATCAGCAGGTGGGGCATCTTGGCAAGGTTGGCCACGATCGCATCGCCGCCGATGTCTTTGCCAAGCGCCAGCGGCAAGCGCATGTTGCTGTCGCCAAAATCGCGGGCCGACAGGATTTCGCGCAAGACCACCTTTTCACGCGTTGCGTTGGGCAGTTCGATACCGATGACGGACCGGCCCGGCACGGTCGAGACGCGGGCCGACAGCGCCGACATCGACCGCGCAATATCGTCTGCCAGACCGATCACTCGACTGGCCTTCAGGCCGGGGGCAGGCTCAAGTTCATACATCGTCACAACCGGGCCGGGGCGCACCGAGACGATTTCACCCTTTACCCCGTAATCATCCAGCACCGATTCGAGCATCCGCGCGTTTTCCTCAAGTGCCTCGTCCGACAGCGTGTGCCGTTCGACGGTTGATGGGCTGGACAGCAGCGACAGTGGCGGCAATTCGTAGGGTTGGCTGGCGATTTCATCAAAGCGTAGCCGAGGCTGGGTTTCCGCGATGGCCTGGCGGGATGGGGTCATCGGCTTTTTCACGATGTGCTGCACCACTGGCTTGCGGGCTTCTTGAGCATGGGCATGAGCGTGCGCGCGCGGGGGCAGGGGGGCAGGGTGGTAGTCGGGTTCGAAATCGCCGTTGGGGTGCCAGTCGTCGCTGGTGTCATCGTCCGGGTTGGCTGCGTCTGTCAGAGTGGGGGCGAACAGATTGGAATCCTCCTCCCAGACCTCGGATTCAGGCTGGCCGCTTGGCGGGCGCGGCGGTGTGTGAAGGCCCGCCTGTGGAAAAGCGCTGGCGGGTATGCGCGCCGCCGTCAGCGGTGGCTCTACAGGAAGGCCTGATTTGGCCGCAGGCCCCATGCCCATCCGGGTGTCGGCAATCAAAGGTTGCGGCCCGCGCAGTCGCTGCGTCAGGCTGCGGGCCACTGGCGGTTCGCGCCGCGATTGCACGGTGGCGTTGACGGGGTTCAGGGCCGGGCCTGGGTGGCGCATCCGCGACCGGATGGCATCGGAAATCCGGGCCTTGATGCGGTCATCATCGGGCGCCACATCATCGGCGTAGTCGGGCAGGGCAGGTTCCACCAGTTCGGGTTCCGGTTCGGCCATGCGCCGCATCAGGTGTGGCATCCGCGCCAGAAGACCGACCTTTTCACGCGGGGGCGCATAGTGTGCCGCCTCGGCCATGGGTTCGGGATAGCGCGGGTCTGCGCGCAGGGTGCCGCGCAGCGCAGATGGCCGCCCCCATTCGGCGGGCTGTGACACAGTAGGGGCCTCGGCGCCGGGGGCGCGATGGATTGCTGCATTGCGGCCCCCCAAAGCCGCGGTGGCCATTGGCGGTTCGGCCTGCGTATCGTGCCAGTCTTGCGTTCTGCGGGCAGACCGCGATGCCATCGCCTCGGCCTTGGTGGCGCGACGGTCGGCAAGGGCCATGGCGGCCCGCGATGTGCCGCGTCCGGCCAAGGCAAGCGAAGTGTCATAGGCAAAGATCGTGCCCATGGCCAGAAAGCGCCCGATCACCGACAGTTCCAGAACGGTAAAGCCGGTAACCCACAGGCCCATGACAAGCAAAAGCCCGCCCAGAATCACCGAAAACAAATTCAGCCCGAGGCCCGCATTGACCGGTGCCACCCCCAAAAGTGTGCCAAGGATTGTATCGCCGAACAGGCCGCCAAGGCCAAAAGAATGGGGCCAGCCCGCGCCGGGCACCAGCGTTGCGGCAAAGACCGATGATAGTGCGACCGCGATCACCGCGAACACGATGCGCCCAACGGCGCGGTCCGCCCCGCGGTGCGACACAAAGCGCACCCCCCAGACCCCAAGGATCACCGGGATCATCCAGGCACCCTTGCCCGCGATGATGATCAACGTCGAGGACACCGCAGCGCCGAAACGGCCCAGCATATTGTCCGCAGGCTGATCGGTCGCCACCATCCAGCCCGGATCTTCATGCGAATAACTGCCCAGCATCAGCGCGAACAGCAATGCCACCAACAACAGCGCGATCCCCACAAGTTCGCGCCCGCGGCGTTCCAGCATGGCGGCGGTGTTCTGATCCAGAAGCGGGTCGCGCTGACGCATGTTGATGGATGCCATGAACCTTACCTGTCCTCAATCATAGAGGCAGTCACGAAGCTGGATCAGCCCGTGCTGCAATTCGTCTTGGGGGGCAACAAGGGCCACCCGAATAAAGTTCTTGCCGGGATTCTGTTTCCCGACATCGCGCGAAAGATAAGCACCGGGCAAAACCCGAACGCCGGTTTCGCACCATAATTTCAGAGCGGCAGATTCGCCGTCGCCGCCGTCGACTTGCTTTGGCACCGGGAGCCACAAGAAAAAGCCGCCTTCGGGGGAAACGCGGTTGTAAAGGCTGGAAAAGACCTGATCCGCCATCCGGAACTTGGCCTGATAGAGGGCCAAGCTTTGGGCGACGTGATCTTCGTCAGCCCAGACGGCTTCCGACACGCGCTGGATCGGCAGCGGCAGGGGGGCCCCGGCAAAAGCACGCAACTGGCGGATGCGCGCCATGCTCGCAGCACCGGTGGCCACAAATCCCGATCGCAAGCCCGGCAGATTCGACCGCTTGGACAGCGAATGGAAGACCGCGACACGCTCGGGGTCTGCCCCTTGCGACTGCGTCACGGCCAACGCACCGGGCGGTGGGGCGTCACGCCAGATTTCGGAATAGCATTCATCCGCGAAGATCCGGAAATCGTGCTTTTCTGCCAAGTCCATCAGCCGCGCCAGATAGTCAACCGGGGCCACTACGCCTTGCGGATTGGCCGGAGAGCAAAGATAGGCCACCGTCACACGGTCCAACAGTTCTGTGGGAAGGGATTCATAATCGGGAAGAAAGCCGGTTTCCGACGTCGCTGGAACATAGATCGGTTCGGCCCCGACGCTGAGCGCAGCGACAGCATAGACCTGATAGAACGGATTTGGCATCAGGATGGCAGGACGTTTGCCGCCCTTGGTTTCCGGTGCCAAGGCAATGGCAGCGTTGAACAAACCTTCACGGGTGCCGTTCAGCGCCATGATCTGGTCCGGCACTAGCGGCACGCCATAACGCCGTTTGACCCATCCTGCGATTGCAGCCAAAAGCTCGGGCGTGCCGTCATTGGGCGGATAGATTCCGAAGCCGTCAAGGTTTTGTGCCAGAATCGGGCCGACAAAGCCGGGCATCGGGTGGCGGGGTTCGCCAATAGTCATCGCAATGGGCGTTCCGCCCGGCGCATGCGTGTCCAGAAGCTTCCGCAGCCGCGGAAACGCATAATCCGGCAGGTTCGAGAACCGCTCTGGAAACGCCATAACTGCCTCATGCTCGGGGTCGTATCGCCCCGTTTTGCTCTACGATAGCCAGTGATCCGGGTGCGGTCCAGAAAAAGGCGCAATGGCTTGAGGTTAGCCGCAAGCGATTGTGTCTTTTTGGCCCGGTTGCGGACCGGTGTTTTCAGCGCAGCGCATGTTCCGCAGCGGCACCAAGCCGCAACAGGCGTTCTTCCGCATGGGGCGGGGCCATCAGGCTGATACCGCAAGACGGTTGCGAGGTGGGCAGCGTCAGCGCGCAACCGCCCATCAGATTGGCGATGCGGGTGTTGCGCAGGGCCAGCAGGTTTTCGGTAACGTAATAGGCGTCATCGGTCATCAGCCTGTCTGCATGCGGCGGCAGGATCGGTGCGGTCGGAACCAGAACAGCATCGAAGCCGGCAACGGCCTGCGCCCAAATCGCCCGCAAGACGTGCAGGCGGCGCCACGCGGCAACATAGTCCGACGCACTGTGGGTCGCGCCCGACCGGAAGCGTTCCAGAATACGGGGGAACATCTTGTGTGGCGCGGTCTCGATGATTTTGGCCCAGATACCATAGGCTTCGGCGGTGAACAGGATGGCGGCCAATCCCATGGCCTCGGTCACTTCAGGGATGGTGCCGCGTTCGATGCGCGCACCAGCGCGGGCCAGACGGGCCAAGGCATCGTCAAAGCCCTGAGCGGGGCGATCGCGCAAATCGTCAAGCGCTACCGTTTCCAGAACCAGCAGCCGCGCCCCCGACAGACTTGCCCCGGTCAGATCGGCCGCGCGGCTGCCTTCGAGAGCTGCAAGCAGCAACGCGCAATCCTGAACCGTCCGCGCCAACGGGCCAACTGTGTCGAACATCTCGCACAAGGGCACCACACCTTGCAGCGACAGGCGGCCATGCGTGGTCTTCAGCCCGACAAGATCGTTCCATGCCGCAGGGATGCGAACCGATCCGCCCGTATCGGAACCGATGGCGGCGGGAGCCAATCCAAAGGCCACCGAGGTCGCGGCCCCCGACGAAGACCCGCCACTGACGGCGGCCTCATCATTGATACAGGGCGGCGTGGCCGTCACGGGGTTGAGTCCCAACCCCGAGAAAGCAAGTTCCGACATATGGGTTTTGCCAAGACACACCAGTCCTTGCAGCGTGGCCATGCGCAAGACTTCGGCATCGGCCTTGGGCGTGCGCCCCATGAGCAGTGCAGACCCGGCCTCGGTGGCGCGGCCTGCGCTGTCGAACAGATCTTTCCAGCTGATCGGCACGCCATCCAGAACGCCACGCCGCAACCCGGCCTTGGCGCGGGATGCGGCCGCCATCGCTTCGGCCCGGCTGCGGTTGGGCATCACCCGGGCATAGATGCGGTCGCGCAAGGGATGGTGGTCGATCGCATCCAGTTGCATTTCGCACAACTCGACCGGATTGATCCGACCCTTGCCGATCTCTGCCCCCAGTTCGGCCGCTGTCATGTTCGCCCAGATCTTCGCCATACCTTGCCCCCGTTTGGGAAGAAGGCTAGCGGCAAGGCAGCGCATGGACAATCCCACGCTTTGCCCCATAGTCGAACCCATGACATATGACAGCGACATCCTGATTGCCGGTGGGGGATTGAACGGCCCGGCACTGGCCCTTGCCTTGGCAAAATCCGGGCTTAGCGTGACGGTGGTCGATGCCCGCCCTGCCCCTGCACGGGCAGAAGTTGGTTTTGACGGCCGGGCCTATGCGCTGGCCATTGCGTCGAAGCGGTTGTTGTCGGTGATCGACGTCTGGCCCAAGGTCGCAGCGCAGGTGCAGCCGATCTTCCAGATCAAGGCGTCGGATGGTGTGGCAGGGCAAGGCGCTGCTCCGTTCTTTCTGCATTTCGACTCTGCCGAAATCGAAGAAGGCCCAATGGGGTTCATGCTGGAGGACCGGCATCTGTACCGTGCTTTTCTCGATACGATGGTCGAGACACCCGGTATTACGCTGCTTTCGGGTGAAACTGTTGTCGCACAACAGGTTGAAGGACAGGGCGTTACCGTCACGCTGGCCTCAGGCAAGACAGTGTCCGCACGGCTTCTGGTGGGATGTGACGGGCGCGGGTCGGGAACAGCGGAGCGCGCGGGCATTGTGCGGGTCGGCTGGGGCTATGGCCAAACCGCGCTGGTGACGGCAGTCTGGCACGAAAAGGACCATCAGGGTATCGCGCAACAGTTTTTCATGCCCCCCGGTCCCTTGGCGATCTTGCCTCTGGCCGGTGGGCATCATTCCTCGATTGTGTGGAGCGAAACGGAAAGTGCTGCCGCCTCCATTCAGGCTCTTGACGATGACCGCTATCTGGAGGTGCTGCGACCACGCTTTGGTGAGTTCCTGGGCGAGCTTGCGCTGGCGGGCGCGCGGTTCACTTATCCGTTGTCCCTGAGCCTTGCCCAAAGCTTCATCGCGCCGCGACTTGCTCTGGTGGGTGACGCGGCGCATGGTGTTCACCCGATTGCCGGTCAGGGGCTGAACCTTGGTCTGCGTGATGTCGGGGCACTGGCTGAAGTTCTGGTGGGGTCGTCGCGCCGGGGAGAAGACATCGGCGCGGCAGATGTTCTGGAACGGTATCAGCGCTGGCGGCGGTTCGACTCAACGGTGCTGGCCTTGGGCATGGACACGATCAACAGGCTGTTTTCAAACAATAACCCTGTGTTGCGTATGGCGCGCGACCTTGGGATGGGGGCTGTCAACGCCGTACCCGGACTGCGCCGTGGCTTTATCCGTCAAGCGGCCGGACTGACGGGAGACGTGCCGCGCATGCTTAGGGGTCAGCCGTTGTGATTCTGACCGGGCGGGCAGTCGTGGGTGGCATCGAGCCACCCGCAACTGCGTTGCCACGGACAAACCTTGTCGCTGTGTCAACGTGGACCCGCTGGCGCGCCATGGGCTAATCGGCCAGGTGGTCCCGGAAGCTGCGCACGACCTTGTCATAAACAGAGCGTTTGAAGGGGACGATGGCCGCCAGCATTTCTTGGGCACCAATCCATTTCCAGGCTGAAAACTCAGGGTGGTCACGGTCGATGCTGATCTGGTCGTCGCGACCGAGGTAGCGCATCAGGAACCATTTCTGTTTCTGGCCACGGTATTTCCCGTTCCAGACTTTGCCCAATAAATCGGGAGGCAGATCATAAGTGACCCAACCGTGGGTTTTGTCAATAAAGTCAACCAGATCGCGGGTCACGCCGGTTTCTTCCCACAATTCGCGTAAGGCGGCCTCGCGCGGTTTCTCACCGCTGTCGATACCGCCTTGTGGCATTTGCCATGCCGGGCTGGGACTGTCGATCCGCTGGCCAGTCCAGATCTGCCCTTTCGCATTGATCAGCGTCACCCCGACACACGGACGGTAGGGCAAGGTTTCGGGATCGATTGTCATCGGAGGACCAACTTCGGTTTGACATCTGCAAAGGCGGGTGGGAAAGGGACGCCCCTTCCCCATCACAGATCAGGGAGCGACAGCTGCCAGTCCGCGCAGAATGTCAACGGCATAGGCCAGTTGGTAATCTTCATCGCGCAGTTTGGCAGTTTCTTCCGTGCGGGCACGCTCTTCTTCCAGAAGCTTGCGCTCGTCTTCGGTCATGGAGTCGTTCGACAATACGCCTCGCAAGTCCGCTTCCGAGGTCTGACGACGTACAGCGCTTGCCGGTTCCTCCTTTGGCACCTCGGCGTTGGGGTCTTTGCGGGGCTGATTCACCACGATGTCGGGCATGACACCCAATGATTGGATGGACCGGCCCGAAGGCGTGTAATAGCGCGCCGTGGTCAGCCGCATCGCCCCTTCGCCCCGCAGCGGAATGACGGTTTGCACCGACCCTTTGCCGAAACTCTTGGTGCCGACCACGATGGCTCGGCGATGGTCCTGCAACGCGCCCGCCACGATTTCCGATGCCGATGCGGACCCGCCGTTGATCAGCACCACAATGGGTTTGCTTTCTGCAAGATCACCCAGTTGCGCGTTGAACCGTTCGCTGTCGCGCGCTTCTCGCCCACGGGTCGAGACGATTTCCCCCTTGTCGAGAAAGGCATCCGACACCTTGATGGCTTGTGTCAGAAGCCCGCCGGGGTTGTTGCGCAGGTCCACGACAAAGCCATTCACCTTGTCCATCCCGCCAATCTCGGCGACCGATTTCTTTAAGCCTTCTTCCAACCCGGAATAGGTCTGGTCATTGAACGTTGTCACGCGCAAAACCACCGTGTCGCCAACCACCCGACTGCGGACCGCCGTCAATTTGATGGTGTCACGGATAATCGACACATCGAAAGGCTCCGTCACGCCTTGGCGCACTACGGTAATGATGATTTCAGAACCGACCGGGCCACGCATCATCTCCACCGCCTGATCCAACGTCAGTCCAAGCACGGATTCGCCGTTTACATGCGTGATGAAATCGCCCGATTCAATCCCGGCATCGAAAGCCGGCGTGTCGTCCATGGGAGAGACGACCTTCACAAAGCCCTCCTCCTGAGTCACCTCGATGCCAAGACCGCCGAATTCGCCACGGGTCTGAACCTGCATGTCGTTGAAATCTTTTGGCGCAAGGTAGTTGGAATGCGGATCCAGAGACGTCAACATACCGTTGATCGCGGCTTCGATCAGTTTTTTGCTGTCCACATCTTCGACATATTGCCCGCGCACGCGTTCAAAAATGTCACCGAACAGATCAAGCTGTTCATAGACATTGGCGTTGCGGGTCTGCTCTTGCGCAATCAGAGGAGCAGCCAATTGTGTGGTGAGGATGACCCCGGCCACGGTACCGCCGATCGCGGCCATCACAAACTTCTTCATCGCCTCGTCCTATTCCCTCAATGCCGCGAACCATTCGGCCGGATCGACCGGGTCAGCCCCTTGCCTAAGCTCCATATAGAGCGTTTGTGTGCCTTGCACGCCACCACCTTCTTGCGCGGCTGCCAGAAATTCAGCAACCCCCGGCTCACCTCCGCCCATCATGCCCAAGGCGGCACCGGGTGCCACCACCTCACCTACGCTTCCGTAGACCGTTTCCAACCCCGCAAGGATAATAAGATAGCCTCCTCCCGGCTCCAATACGATCACATTTCCGTAGTCAAGCAGGGGACCCCGATAGCGGATGGTTGCGGGCCACGGCGTTGTTACCAATGCGCGGGGGCGGGTGGCCAAAGTGATGCCCGGACGCCGCACCCCTGCGGCGTCTGATTCCATTGACCGCCGCAGCAGCGTGCCAAGCGCCGGCAGGGGCAATGTGCCTTTGGCATCAGCAAAGCTGCGGGTATCAGAGGTGTCCAATGCAAGGCCGCCGGCAAAGGCTTCTAGAGTATCCGCGCTTTGCAGTAGGGCCCGCAACGTTTCGGTGTCTTCCGTGATGCTTTGGGGCAGTGTGGTCCGGTCCGAGATGGCTTGTGAAAGTGTCGTTCGTGCCTCTTGCACCACGGAAAGGCCGCTGGACAGAGTTTCCGCTGCCGCCTGCTGCAAAGCGCGCAGATTGCGCAGTTCGGTCAGTTCGGCATTCAGGGTTTCCGCCTCGGCTTGCAGCGCGGGCGTGACTTCCGCCAGCATCATGCCTGATCGCACCGTGCCCAAAGGCCCGGCCGGGTGCAGCAGCAACAGTGGGCCAGGGCGGCTTTCCAACTGGCTTAGAATGCCAACCAGCTGCGCCACCCGGTCACGCTTGGCCTGAAACTGCAATCCCAGAGCGGTTTCCCGCAAGTGGGCCTGTCGCAACGCTTCACGCAGGGCTGCCAGTCCGTCTTCATAGGCGCGTATGGTCTTGGTCAGGGCGGCCACGCGGTCCTTTGATCCGGTGGCGGCTTTCAAGGCTTCGACCGCAGCTTGCAGATCTCGCGATGCCTGTGACGCCTGATCCGTCACGCCCTGCGCCTGCGCGAAAGGGGCCAAGAGCAGCAGAGCAAGGACGGCTGCGCGGATCATTTCAACAGGCTTGTCCCGGTCATTTCGGACGGTTGCGGCAGACCCATCAGATCCAGCACGGTCGGGGCCAGATCCGCAAGTCGCCCGCCATCGCGCAGTCGGGCCCCCACTGGCGCCCCCATGACGATCACAGGCACAGGATTGAGCGTATGCGCCGTATGTGGCCCATTGGTCACCGGATCCCACATCTGTTCGCAATTACCGTGGTCTGCGGTGACAATCATCGCCCCGCCGCAGGCCTGCAGCGCAACAACCGCACGGCCAAGACCAGTGTCCACCGCTTCGCAAGCCTTGATCGCCGCGTCCAGCATACCGGTATGGCCGACCATGTCGGGGTTCGCGAAGTTGACCACGATCAGATCATATCCCGCCTCGATAGCGGCGACCAAGTGATCGGCCACTTCAGGCTCGCTCATTTCGGGTTGCAGGTCATAGGTGGCCACCTTCGGGGACTGCGGCATGAACCGTCTTTCACCGTCAAACGGCACCTCGCGCCCGCCATTCAAAAAAAACGTGACATGGGGATATTTTTCTGTCTCGGCCAGCCGGAATTGGGTTTTGCCATGCGACGCCACCCATTCCCCAAGGCAGTTCACGATCACCCGCTTTGGAAAGGCCGTGGCAATATAGACGTTGTGGGCGTCGGAATACTCCACCAAGCCCAGCATGGCCGACCAAGCGGGCCGCAGGCCGGTGTCAAAGGCGGCGAAACCCGGCTGACCGATGGCGGCAAGAATCTCACGCGCGCGGTCGGCGCGGAAATTGAGGCAGAACAAGCCGTCGCCGTCGCGTGCCCCGAGGTAGCCATCGACTACCGTTGGCGCCATAAATTCGTCGGTTTCGCCCTTGGCATAAGATTGGATGACAGCGGAAACTGCGTCGGGCGCTGTTTCGCCGTTGGCATGGATCATGGCGGCAAAGGCGCGCGACACACGATCCCAACGATTGTCGCGATCCATTGCCCAATAGCGCCCGATTACGGTGGCCACCGTTGCCCCTTGGGGCAAAGTGGCGACCAAATGTTCGACGAAGGCAAGTGCGGACGATGGGGGCACATCACGCCCATCTGTGATGGCATGAAGCGCCACAGGCACGCCAAGCGCGGTCAGTGCACGGCACGCGGCAAGAACATGGTTGATGTGGCCGTGCACGCCTCCGTCGGAAACAACGCCCATCAGATGCGCCGTGCCCGCCTTGGCCTTGACTGCATCGGCAAAGGCCAGCAAGGCAGGGTTTATGGCAAAGCTGCCGTCCTCGACCGCCAGATCAATGGCACCAAGGTCCATCGCCACCACTCGGCCCGCGCCAATATTGGTGTGACCCACTTCCGAATTGCCCATTTGCCCGGTGGGCAGGCCGACATCGGGGCCAAAGGTGGTCAGGGTGGAACTGGGGCAGGTCGCCATTAAGGCGTCAAAGTTTGGCGTCTTTGCCAAAGCGGTCGCATCCCATTCACGCACAGGACCGATCCCCCATCCGTCAAGGATGCACAGGACAACGGGTTTTGAGCTGCTCATGGAGGCCTCGCACTTTGGTCTGGCGGTTGTTCTGCGGTTCATATCCTGCGCAGGTCGCACGGGCAACAGGTTCACAACCCGTCGAGGGGAAAGGCTGCAACGCCCGCCTTCGCGCACGGCCGGTTTGCCCGATTTTCCGGACGGCGCACCCTTGGCGCGCCGCCAATGTCAATGCGCTGGGGGTCAACTGGTCTGGCGACGCAGCTCCCTCAGCTGGTCTGCGGTGATGTATCCGCTGGCGCGAAGGCCCTCGTCTCGTTGCCATGCGGCTATGGCAAGCCGTGTGTTCCGACCGAAGACACCGTCAACGCCCCGGGTGTTGTATCCCAGCATCGTGAGCCGCCGTTGGATATCGCGCCGTTCGGTAGAGGTCAGGCTGAGCAAACGCTCTTCGATCCGGTCGTCGTCTGATGCCGAATTGCCCGTATCAGCCACGACGCCCGGACCGGCCTGCTGGCCGATCAGTCTGACTTGCGATGCGGTCAGGTATCTGGTTGCTGGCAGCTTGTTGGCTGATTGCCAGTTCGCTATGGCTGATCGGGTATTCGCCCCCCAAAGGCCGTCGGCGACGCCCGTGGCGTAGCCAAGCGCCGTCAGCTGCCGTTGCAATTGCACGCGCTGCGTGCGGGTCAGACCGATATCTGCTTCAGTGGCGGCTGCACTCATGTTGGCAGCGGCGACAGGCACTGGATTGGTCGGGGCTGCTGCCACACCGAGTGTCGCCAAAGCCCGCTCGGCGTTTGCCCGATAGGCACCTTTTGGATACTGCGTCAGATAGTTGCGGTAGGCGCTGATGGTATTCAGGCGCTGTGCTTCCAGATAGGCCGCCTTGTCGGCTTCCTGCGCGACCAACGACCGGGCAACGCCAGTGACGATGTCGCGCAGATCGTTTTGCGCCACTGCCGGGGCCGCAACCCCGAGGCTGGCAACCAGTAGAAATGGGAGGGCATGAAGGCGCATGTGGGTATTCCTTTCGGGCGACAAGGCCGGATCGGCCTGCAATCTGCATGGTCAACGCCCGAAACGGGAAAAGGTTGCCATCATCGCGTCTTGGGGACTGAGTCTGTGGGGCAGAGCGGTGCAGCGTACAAGTGTATGCGATTCCCACTTGCGCAATGCGGCCTGCGCTTGACGTAAGGGATCCCGACTTTCCGCGTAGAAATGCTTCGTCTGCCGGAACATTTTACGGCGCAGTTTGTTGACCCCGTGAGGCGCCCCGCATTTGCAATCGTTCAGATGGATGCGGCGCATGACTGACATGACGACAGGATAGAACACAATGAAGATTCTTATGGTTTTGACATCCCACGATCAGCTGGGCGACACGGGCAAGAAAACGGGCTTCTGGCTCGAAGAATTCGCCGCCCCCTATTACGTGTTCAAGGATGCGGGTGCCGAAGTCACACTGGCCTCGCCGAAGGGCGGGCAGCCGCCGCTTGATCCTGCAAGCGATGCAGACGATGCCCAGACCGAAGCCACCGCACGCTTCAAGGGTGATGACGCTGCGCAAAAGGCTTTGGCGCACACGGCCGTGCTTTCGACGGTGTCGGCAGACGATTACAGCGCGATCTTCTTTCCCGGTGGGCATGGTCCCCTTTGGGACTTGGCCGAAGACAGCCACAGCATTGCCCTGATCGAAGCCTTCGCGGCGGCGGATCGGCCGATAGGTGCAGTGTGCCATGCACCAGCGGTATTCAAACATCCGGTGGCGCGCGACGGCAAACCCATCGTGTCGGGAAAAAGCGTGACCGGTTTCACCAATTCGGAAGAAGACGCCGTTGGCCTGACGAACGTTGTGCCATTTCTGATCGAAGACATGTTGACCGCCAATGGCGGCCAGTATGGCAAAGGCCCGGACTGGAACCCCTTTGTCCTGACAGACGGCAAGCTGGTGACTGGACAGAATCCTGCCTCATCCGAACAGGCCGCACGCGCGCTGCTTACGTTGGTCTGATCCAGCGATTGAGCCGATACACAATCGGACAAAAGGGGAAGGAAAGGGTGAGAGGCTGGACAACGACCCAAGCGGGGCTCGTTACGGCTGCTTCCTTCCGGACCTGACCGGGTTGGCGAGGCGCTCGCCCGCGCCAACCTCTCACCGCTCAGATAGGGCAGGGCGGTGGATTGTGCAAGCCCCTAGACCCAGATCCCGGCCCAACGGGCGCCGTCGGTCAGGCTTGGTGCGACATGATGGGCAAAGCGACCGGATGCAGGAATGATATCGGGCACCTGAACCACGGTCATGCCTGCCGACCATGCCGCTTCGGCCCCCGGTTCGCTGTCTTCGAACACCAGACAGCGAGACGGGTCCACATTAAGACGGCTGGCGGCCAGAAGGTAGGGTTCAGGATGTGGTTTCGGCTCTGACACGTCATCGCGGGTGACGACTGCGTGAAACGCCGGACGCAGGCCAGCTTGCACCAGACGGGCCTCGGCAGGATCGCGGCGCGATGACGTGACAAGGGCAAGCGAATGGCTGTTGCGCAGGCCGTGAACGATGTCGGACGCCCCGGGTTTCAGAATAAGCTCAAGGTTTTGTGCCTTCAGAAAGGCTGATTCCCATTCTGCATTCAGCCCGGCCAGATCTATGCCCGGGCAACGCGCAAGAATAAGCGTAGCGGCGGTGCCTTGATCGACCCCGACAAGACTATGCAAAAGTTCATTCATGTTGTCGTGGCCTTGCGCCGCAAAGGCTTTGGACCCCGATTGCAGCGATAGGCGTTCACTGTCCACCAAGGTGCCGTCAAGGTCGAAAAATACGGCGTCAAACACGATCAGGCCCTTTGCGTTTCCGGGCCGTCCCGCCCGATAATTCTGACGGAGTATCAGATTGCGTCGCGCAGGCAAAGACATGCACTTTGGCTACAGTGTCAGTCTGATGCGCAGGAAGCCGTCCTTGGTGCGATAAAGCGGGGTAAGCGCAAGACCGCGGTAGTCTGACAGATACGGAACGGCCAAGGGACTTGTATCGAAAACAACAGAGGTGCCCTGCATCTTCCGGAACCGCCATCCGGGGGGCGCGAATGGCTGCAATGAGTCCGATCCGAGTGTTCTGCTGGCCATGTAGTCGATAAGGATATCACGGTTTTGGACCTGATCGGCCAAGACCACGCTGGCGTTTTCCACGGGGGCCGCACCCCCGCTTCCGGATCCGCGATAGCTGTTGGTGGCCAAAATGAAATCTTGCTTCGGGTCAAGCGGAGCGCCTTGCCAGCGCAGATCGTGAATGCGTTGACCACCCCTCGGTTCAGACAGGTCGATGTGGTAGGTCAGCCCCCCAATCGTGTCATACAGGAACGATGGAAGATCCGGGCCGATGAGGGGCTGGTCGGCAATCCCCGGAATGATTTGGAAATAGCCTTGCACCGAGTGTTCAAGCCAGCATCGAAGGTCGGCACCGGTCAGGCGAAGCGCCATGATAGTGTTGGGGTGTATGTAAAGATCAGCCGCATGTCGCAGCAAAAGGTCACCCGGTGGAATGAAGGTGTAGTTCTCTGGCCCCCCCAGCCCTCCAGCCCGAAAGGGGGCCGTGGTGGACAGCACGGGCAAATGCGCCAAAGGGCCGCCAGACAACCTGTTGGTAACATAGGCTGCCTGGGCCTGATTGACGAGCTGCACCGACGGGCAATCGGTTATCAATGCAAAAAAGCTGTGTATGGCGTGCGGTGTGTGCCCGATCGGCCTGCGCGCCCAAGCACGCGCGGCTTGATGCACGGGTTCGATCAGGGCCACAAGCGCGGGATCCGGCGCAATGACGGCACGCGATACGCCAGTAGAATCTCGGGTTGCGATGGCTCGCGTTTCAACATGCTGGGCTGCTACGCGCCAACCTGTCGCCCCTTTTTCCAATGTCAGATCGATGACCCCGAGGTGGGATCCGAAAAAACCCGGCAGGACCGCTGGTTTGCCATTCAATGTACCAGCCTTTGGGTCAACCCCTGCGGACTGAGCAATACCTGGCCCCGGAAACACCATGTGAACATGTCCCATGACGACCGCATCGACACCGTCGATCTGTGCGATTTTCATCGCCCCATCCGACAGGACAGTGCCGTCCTGAGGGCCGCCGGTGCCACAATGGGCGAGGACCACCACCACATCTGCCCCGGCAGCCCGAAGTTCGGGTATCTTGTTGGCGACAGTTGCAGCCATCGGCGTCATCCTGACCTGTCCGGCAATGGCCTGCTTGTCCCAGATTTCGGTTTCGCGTGGCAGCACGCCGATGATGCCGACCCGCAGCTTTTGGGCTTGGCCCGCGCCATCCGTCAAAGTGCGATCAAGGATTGTCCACGCCGTCAGCAAGCCTTGAATGCCGCTGCCGACCGCTGCCTCGGTGTTGGCGGAGATCACCGGAAAAGGCGCGTCCCGCAACGCGGTGGTCAGCGTGTCGAGCCCATGTGAAAATTCGTGATTGCCGATGTTTACCGCGTCATAGCCGAGGTGGGCCATGGCTTGGATCATCGGATGCGGCCGATGGCCGACCCGGGCCACATAGTCGCCCAAGGGGCTGCCTTGAAGAAAATCGCCATTGTCCACAAGAACAGCGCCTTCCACCTCGGCACGGGCCTGTGCAATCAAGGTTGCAGTCAAGCACAAGCCATGCTGTGCGCTTGAGACATCGGCGTGATAGTCATGCGCCATCAGATGCATGTGCAGATCGCTGGTCGCCAGCAACCGAAGGCGGACCATGGGCGGCACAGCATCCTGCCCAGAAGCGAAGTCGGCGTCGTCGTTGGGCCGGGGATCAGTCATGTGGATGAAGAATTACCTATCATTGAGGGGTGTTGTAATGAAAAATCTCAGATTACTCACCTTAAAGTTATGCGCAGGATTGATTTAACGCCCCTAGTTGTAATTTGTCATCAAACGGTCTGACATTGTTTGCGCATTCGCACCGGTCGTGCCAACAGATGCACGATTGGTTGCGGGGGTGGATATGAGGGTGGCGGAACAGGTGACATTCGGGGGGTCGGGGCTGGACCGGGCGGCACATTTGCGCAGCGACGAGTCCCGCTTGTCTGATATGCTGGCGATCGGACGGGTGTTGCCGCTGTGGCGGGGCAAGCCGTTGATGCTGTCCGATGCCGGCCTTGGTTGGGTTGCGTCCGATTCCGTCGTGCTGCATCACGCCGGTCCACCCGTTTTTTTAGGGCTTGATAACGACACGCCCTGTTTTGCAGCCGATATTTCAAACTGGGTGCCGGAAGCCGGCGCCGAGGCTGTGCAATCGGGGTTTCTGGACAACAGCGAGCAGCATCACCCCGGACTACCCGACAGTTTTGCATTTGCCGAATTGCGCGCCGCCATGCTGCGCCTGACCGCGCGCGAGGCGGAATTGGCCGCCACCGCCAAAGCGGTGCTTCAATGGCATCGTAGCCACGGATTTTGCGCGGTTTGTGGTGCCGCGTCGCAAGTTGTGATGGCCGGATGGCAGCGCACCTGTCCGACCTGTGGGGCCCAACACTTTCCGCGCACTGACCCGGTGGTCATCATGTTGGTGACCCAGGGAAACCGGTTACTTCTGGGCCGCAGCCCCGGATGGCCAGAGGGCATGTATTCCTGTCTGGCGGGGTTCATCGAACCGGGCGAAACCGTCGAAGCCGCCGTCCGGCGCGAGGTTTGGGAAGAGGCCGGTGTGCGCCTTGGGGCTGTCCGCTACCTGTCCAGCCAGCCTTGGCCGTTTCCCGCCAGCCTGATGCTGGGCTGTGCCGCCGAAGCGTTGACCGATGCCATCACGCTTGACCCGAACGAGTTGGAAAGCGCGGTGTGGGTGACGCGCGAAGACATGGTTTCGATCATGGCGGGCGCGCATCCCCGGATCAAACCCGCCCGCAAGGGAGCGATTGCTCATTTCCTGATCCAGAACTGGCTTGCGGACCAATTGGATTAACGCCAGATTCACGACCAGCGGTGGAACACACCCCGATTGGCCACAACCTGAAAAAGACAAAATACGGGCAGGGTACACCGCATGCATCTTTCTTCACGAGCTGATATCGAAGCCCCGATTGACTATGTTTTTGCCAGCCTTTCCGATTTCGAAGGCTGGGAACGGGCCGCCATGCGTCGGGGGGCGGATGTCAGCCGCATTGACAAGTTGCGTGCACAGGGCATTGGAATGGCGTGGCGCGTCCGGTTCCGGTTTCGCGGCAAGGATCGTGATCTGGAGATCAAGCTAACCGGAATGGACCGAGATGCCCAACTGGCTTTTGTCGGAAAGGGGCGGATGCTGGTCGGTGATCTGTCGATGGATCTTGTTGCCTTGGCACCAAGGCGGACCCGGCTGGTCATGCATGTCGATGTCCGTCCCCTGACCATCGGCGCGCGGTTGTTCTTGCAATCCATGAAACTGGCCAAGGGACGTATCCAGACCAAACTGAACCAGCGCCTTGGTCAATTGTCGGCAGACATAGAGGCGCGATACGCGATCACCCGGCCCCGCTGACCGCCGTCAGCCCCGTGCGCGGTCGGACGGATATACCCCTAGAACCGTCACTTGCGTTGTGAAATAACGCAGTTCTTCAAGCGCCCGGGCCACATGGTCATCTTCGGGATGACCTTCGATATCGGCGTAGAATTCAGTCGCCATGAAACTGCCGCCGACCATATAGCTTTCCAGCTTTGTCATGTTGACGCCGTTGGTCGCAAAGCCGCCAAGCGCCTTGTACAATGCCGCAGGAATGTTGCGCACGCGGAAGGTAAAGGTCGTGATCATGTGATCTGCGCGACGGCTGTGATCCGCTGTGCGGCTCATCACCAGAAAGCGAGTGGTGTTGTTCTTGTGGTCTTCTATGTGGCGGGCAAGCACCTCCAGCCCATAGATCGCAGCCGCCAATTCGCTGGCCAGCGCGGCGCGGGTCTTGTCGCCAGCCTCGCCCACTTCACGGGCGGCGCGGGCGTTGTCGGAACTGACCCTGCCCTTTATGCCATGGCTGCGCAAAAACGCGGCGCACTGCGGCAATATCACCACATGACCATGCGCTTCGGTAATGTCGTCCAGTTTCGCACCCGGCACACCCAAAAGGTTGACGTGCACGCGCACGAAAGCCTCGTCCACGATATGCAGCCCTGCCTTGGGTAAAAGGCTGTGAACATCGGCCACACGGCCATATGTGGAGTTCTCGACCGCCAGCATCCCCAAATCGACTTCCCCCGACCGGGTCAATTCGACCACATCTTCGAAAGTTGTACAGGGAATGACGGTCATATCGGGACGAGCTTGTTGGCAGGCTTGATGCGAATATGCCCCAGGTTCGCCCTGAAATGCGATGCGACCAGTCATTAAAGTGGCTCCTGTCGGTAAACACGGATCAAAAAGGGGCGATTGGTCGCGCACCTACACCTTGAAACCCCTATATGGAAGCGGGTAGAAGCCTCGACAATCGAATGCCAAGGGAAAGCGCGACATGTTCGACACGATGACGATGACCAAGGTGTTGGGGGCGGTTTGCGGGTCGCTTCTTGTATTCCTACTTGGCGGCTGGGCTGCCAGTGCTCTCTACACGACGGGGGGTGGTCATGGCGGTGAACACGCCCAAGCCTATGTGATTGAAACCGGTGCAGGCAGCGAGGCTGCAACTGAAACTGCGGAAGCCGCGCCCGACTTTGAAACCATTTACGCCTCGGCCGATGCTGCCGCTGGCGAAAAGGTGTTTGCCAAGTGCCGTGCCTGTCACAAGCTTGATGGGGCTGACGCGACCGGGCCGCACCTGAATGGTGTGGTCGACCGCGCAAAGGCATCTTCGGCCGGGTTCGCTTATTCCGACATGCTGAAAAGCATGGCCGGTGATGCATGGACCGTCGAAAACCTGAACGCCTTTCTTGAAAATCCGCGTGGATACGCGCCGGGCACAAAGATGGCTTTTGCAGGGCTGCCAAAGGTGGATGAGCGTGCGAATCTGATCGCTTATCTGGCGACCACCAACTGATCCGGCATAAATGCCGCGCAAAGGGCCGCTCCGATGGGGCGGCCCTTTTGCTTTTTGGCGCGATCACGCAATCGCCACTTGAGCCATCGGCAATCCGCGCTTTACTTCTCTAAATGAAGCAAAGCCGCGCAAAAGCGGCAAGGGCATAAAAGGGGAGTGCGGATATGGCGATGGCATCTGGCAAAGTAGCTGTGCTTGGCGCGGCGCTGGCATGGGCGATTCCGGTCTGGGCGCAGGACAGTGTGATTACCGCGCATGGCATTTCCACTTTTGGTGAACTGCAATTGCCCGCCGATTTCACGCATTTGCCCTATGTGAACCCGGATGCGCCAAAGGGAGGCGAGATTTCGATCTGGGCCTTCGGCGGCTTCGACAGCATGAACCCGTATTCGGTCAAGGGCCGGTCGGCCGGATTGTCTTCGGCACCCTACGAATCAATCCTGACCGGCACCTCGGACGAGATTGGCGCCGTCTATTGCCTGTTGTGCTCTACGCTGGAATACCCCGAAGACCGGTCGTGGGTGACTTTCAATCTGCGGCCCGATGTGGCGTTTTCGGATGGCACGCCGATGACCGCAGAGGATGTGCTGTTTTCGTATCAGACCTTCCTGTCCAAAGGTCTGACCGATTTCCGGACGGTGCTGGCAACGCAGGTGCAAAGCGTCGAGGTGCTGGATCCACACCGCATCAAGTTCACCTTCAAACCCGAGGTGCCGCATCGTGACCTGCCCGCGGATATGGGTGGACTGCCGGTCATCTCGAAGGCGCATTACGAGGCGAACAAGCTGGACCTTGAAGAATCGAGCATGACGCCTTTTCTGGGCACCGGGCCGTACAAACCGGGGCGGGTGGATGTCGGCAAATCCGTCGCTTGGGTCCGCAACCCGGATTATTGGGGCAAGCATCTGCCAATCAACAAAGGTCGCAGCAATTTCGACACCATCCGCATCGAGTATTATTCAGACTACGATGCGGCTTTCGAAGGCTTCAAGGCCGGCAACTATACGTTCCGCAACGAAGCGAGCTCGATCAAATGGGCGACCAGCTATGATTTCCCGGAAATCGCCACGGGCCAGATCGTCAAGACCGAACTTCCGGACGGCAACAAGGCCAGCGGACAGGCCTTCATCATGAACTTGCGCCGCGACACATTCAAAGACCCCAAAGTGCGCGAAGCTGTCGGGCTGATGTTCAATTTCGAATGGTCGAATGCCACGCTTTTCTACGGGCTCTACGAGCGGATCAATTCGGTTTGGGAGAATTCGTGGCTGGAAGCCACCGGCATGCCATCGTCCGAAGAGGTTGCGTTGCTGAAACCGCTTGTCGATCAGGGATTACTGCCAGCGTCCATCGTGACCGACGAGGCTGTGATGGCGCCCGCGTCGGGGGAGCGGCAGTTGGACCGCGCCAACCTGCGCAAAGCAAGCGCCTTGCTGGACGAAGCCGGATGGGCGGTCGGCACAGACGGCATGCGCCGCAATGCGGCAGGTCAGGTGCTGCGGGTCGAGATTCTGAACGACAGCCCGACCTTTGACCGGGTGATGAACCCCTATGTCGAAAATCTTAAGACGTTGGGGATCGATGCACGAATGACCCGCGTCGATAACGCGCAGATGGAGGCGCGGTCCCGTCCTCCCTCCTATGACTTTGACATGGTCGTCGGAAATGCACGGTCCGGCTATATCTCTGGGTCCGAGTTGAAACAGTTCTATGGGTCTGAAACGGCAGACGTTTCGTCCTTCAACCTGATGGGATTGAAAAGCCCGGCAGTGGACAAGTTGATCGAGGTTGTGATGGCGTCAAAGTCGCTGGATGATCTGACGGTGGCCACAAAAGCCCTGGACCGCGTGCTGCGCGCCGAACGGTTCTGGGTGCCGCAGTGGTACAAGAGCACCCACACGATTGCATATTACAATATGTACGAGCATCCCGAAACCTTGCCGCCCTACGCTATGGGCGAATTGGACTTCTGGTGGTACAACCCAGAAAAAGCAGCGACGCTGAAAGCGGCTGGCGTCTTGCGATAACAAGAAAAACGGGCAGGCAGGCCAAATGGGCGCCTATATTCTTCGGCGGATGCTATTGATCATCCCGACTCTGATCGGGATCATGATCATCAACTTCGGCTTGACGCAATTCGTACCCGGTGGGCCGATAGAACAGGTGTTGGCCCGCATCGAGGGCGGCGGCGATTCGATTCAGGCTATCAGCGGCGCGGGCGATGCCGGGATCCCGGCGCAGGGCAGCGAGTCAAGTTATGTCGGGGCCCAGGGTTTGGACCCCGGCTTTCTTGCAGAACTAGAAGTGCAATTCGGTTTCGCCCGATTTGTCTGCGACCCCGGATTTACTGGCAAACCGTCCACCCGCGCGCCCGAGTGTGTGAAAGAGGCCATCCCGGCATGGGAGCGGTTCTTCATCATGATGTGGAATTATGTGCAGTTCGATTTCGGCCAAAGCCATTTCCGGTCGATCGGCGTGCTGGATCTGGTGTGGGAAAAGCTGCCGGTTTCCCTGACGCTTGGCCTTTGGTCCACGTTGATTGCCTATGCGATTTCGATCCCGCTGGGGATCCGCAAGGCGGTACGGGACGGGTCAAAATTCGACACATGGACCAGTGGCGTGATCATCGCAGCCTACGCCATTCCGGGCTTTTTGTTTGCCATCCTGCTTTTGGTCCTGTTCGCGGGGGGAAGTTATTTCCGCTGGTTCCCACTGCGTGGCCTGACGTCGGACAACTGGGATCAGTTGTCGTTGATCGGCAAGGCGCTGGACTATCTGTGGCACATCACGCTGCCGGTGATCGCTTCGACGATCTCAAGCTTTGCCACACTGACCTTGCTAACAAAGAACAGCTTTCTGGACGAGATCAAGAAGCAGTATGTGATGACCGCGCGTGCCAAGGGCCTGTCCGAATCCGGTGTGCTGTATGGCCATGTGTTCCGCAATGCCATGCTGATCGTGATCGCGGGTTTTCCGGGGTTGTTCCTGTCGGTGTTCTTTGGATCCAGTCTGATCATCGAGACGATCTTCTCGCTGGATGGCTTGGGTCAGTTGGGCTTTCGGGCGGCAGTAGAACGTGACTATCCGGTGATCTTCGGCACACTGTTCTTCTTCGGCCTGATCGGTCTTGTCGTGGGCATCCTGTCGGACCTGATGTATGTCTGGGTGGACCCACGCATTGATTTCGAGCGGAGGGGATAGGATGGCGCTTTCCCCTTTGAACCAACGCCGTCTGCGCAACTTCAAGGCCAACCGTCGGGCCTATTGGTCGCTGATCCTGTTTTCGATCCTGTACGGCATTTCGCTGTGCGCGGAACTTGTGGCGAACGACAAACCGCTTTTGGTGCAATTCCGGGGCGAATGGCACGCACCCTTCCTGCGGTTCTATCCGGAAACAGCCTTTGGCGGCGATTTCCAGACCGAGGCAAAATACAAGGATGTGGAGGTTCAGTGCCTGATCATGGCCGCCGGGTCTGAGGCGTGTTGGGATGACCCTGACGCCATTCTGGCTGAGGCACGGGACAACGGCACAGCGGCGGGTGCCCCGGTGGAGCGTGGCCGGATTGTTTGGCCGCCGATCCCCTACAGCTTTACGACCATAAACGATATCGGCAAGGCGGCCCCTTCGGCACCCGATGCGCAGCATTGGCTGGGGACCGATGACACCGCCCGCGATGTGCTGGCGCGCGTGATATATGGCTTTCGGCTTTCGGTCAGCTTTGCGCTGATCGTCACGGTTCTGACATCGGTGATCGGCATCGCAGCGGGCGCTGTGCAGGGCTATTTCGGCGGGCTGACGGACCTGATCTTCCAGCGCATCATCGAAATCTGGGGGGCCACGCCGACGCTGTACGTCATCATCATTGTGGCTGCGATCTTCACGATGAACTTCTGGGTTCTTGTGGGGCTGATGGTTCTGTTCGGCTGGACCGGATTGGTCGGCGTGGTCCGGGCCGAATTCCTGCGGGCTCGAAATTTCGAATATGTCCGCGCGGCGCGGGCCTTGGGCGTACCTGACCGGGTCATCATGTTCCGCCATGTGCTGCCCAATGCCATGGTGGCCACGCTGACCATGCTGCCCTTCATCATCACAGGCACGATCGGGGCCCTGACAGCGCTTGATTTTCTGGGCTTCGGCCTGCCGTCGTCGTCCCCCAGTCTGGGCGAGATGACGCAACAGGCGAAGCAGAATCTTCAAGCGCCTTGGCTGGCCTTCACGGCGTTCTTCACCTTTGCCATCATGCTGTCGTTGCTTGTGTTCATTTTCGAAGGCGTGCGCGATGCCTTTGATCCGCGAAAGACCTTTCAATGAGCGTGCTTGAGGTATCGGGCCTGAAGATCAGCTTCCGTCAGGACGGACGGCTGATCGAGGCAGTGAAGGGCGTGTCGTTTTCGGTGGACAAGGGTGAAACGGTGGCCTTGGTCGGGGAATCCGGGTCGGGTAAATCGGTGACGGCGCTTTCGACCGTCGGGCTGTTGGGCGACAATGCGACAGTCGAAGGATCGGTCACCTATCAAGGCCGGCAGATGGTGGGCGCAACGGAAACCGATCTGCGCCGGGTGCGCGGCAATGACATCAGTTTCATCTTTCAGGAACCGATGACCAGCCTGAACCCCCTGCACACCATCGAGCGGCAATTGGGCGAAAGTCTTGCATTGCATCAGGGCCTTGTCGGGCAGGCGGCAAAGGACCGGATCCTTGACCTGATGAACAAGGTCGGAATCCGGGATGCGCAAAGCCGTCTGGGTGCCTATCCGCACGAGTTGTCGGGGGGGCAACGGCAGCGGGTCATGATCGCCATGGCTCTGGCCAACGGGCCGGATCTTTTGATCGCTGATGAACCGACAACCGCGCTGGACGTAACCATTCAGGCGCAGATTCTTGACCTGCTGGCCGATCTGAAACGATCCGAAGGGTTAAGCCTTCTGTTCATCACCCATGACCTTGGTATCGTGCGCCGTATCGCCGACCGGGTCTGCGTGATGCAGGGCGGCGAAATCGTTGAACAGGGCCTGACGGCCGACATTTTTGCCAATCCCGCGCACCCTTACACGCAAAAGCTGCTGGCCGCCGAACCAAGGGGCCTGCCCGACCCTGTGCCTGCCGGCGCGACCGAGGTGGTGCACACCTCGAGCCTGCGCGTATGGTTTCCGATCACGGCAGGGTTCTTGCGGCGGGTCGTGGGGCATGTGAAGGCGGTGAACGATGCCAGCCTGTCGGTGCGCACCGGCGAAACACTTGGCATTGTCGGCGAGAGCGGCTCGGGCAAGACCACACTGGCGCTGGCGATCTTGCGGCTTGTGCCGTCAACGGGTCCGGTAGTGGTGCTGGGGCGCGATATCTCGGCCTTGACAGGGGCCGCCCTGCGCCCGGTGCGGCAAGATATGCAGATCGTGTTTCAAGACCCGTTTGGAAGCCTGTCACCCCGGATGACCGTGGGCGAAATCATCGCCGAAGGTCTGGCTTTGCACGGCCGCGAATCCTCCGCCAGCGCGCGCGAAAAGGTGGCGGCCATCATGGTCGAGGTCGGCTTGGACCCGGCGACGATGGGACGCTATCCGCATGAATTCTCGGGCGGGCAGCGTCAGCGCATTGCGATTGCACGCGCGATGATCCTGCGGCCGAAACTTGTGGTGCTGGACGAGCCGACGAGTGCGCTTGACATGACGGTTCAGGTGCAGATCGTCGATCTTTTGCGCGATTTGCAGCGCAAGTGGGGCTTGGCCTATATCTTCATCAGTCACGATCTGCGGGTGGTGCGGGCGTTGTCGCACAAGGTCATGGTGATGAAGGCTGGTGATGTGGTCGAGGCAGGCGACGCACAAGCGGTCTTCGATGCGCCGTCGTCTGACTATACACGCGCGCTTATGCTGGCAGCCTTTGGTGCACCAAAGGAGGCCGCGCCGAAGGTTGGCACATGAAAATCCTGTTTCTGCACCAGAATTTTCCCGGCCAGTTTCTGCATCTGGCCCCTGAACTTGTTTCACGCGGCCATGACGTGCTTGCCCTGACCGATGCCAGAAACACCCGGCAGTCTTCGATCAGGACCATCCGATACAAGCATGATCCGATCAAGGTCGACCCCGCCCAGACCCGGCTGGGCCGGAATTACACGATCATGTCTGATCGGGGTGTCACGGTTGCGCGTGCCTGCGTGCGGCTGCGCGATACCGAAGGCTACACTCCCGACGTGATCTTTGGTCATTCCGGGTGGGGCGAGACATTGTTCCTGAAAGAAATCTGGCCGACGGCAAAGCTGATTGTCTATGCCGAATTCTACTATCGCGGCGTCGGGGCCGATGTCGGCTTTGATACCGAATTCACCCCCTATGGGCTCGATCAGGTGTTGATCGCGCAGGGCCGGGCTGCGCATCTGGGACAGGCTTTGGTGCATGCCGATGCCGGGCTGTCGCCGACCAGCTGGCAGGCCAGCACCTATCCCGACAGTCTTCGCCAGATGATCCGCGTGATCCATGATGGTGTCGATTGTGACGTGGTTCGCCCCAATCGGCAGGCCAGCTTGACCTTGCCGGATGGTCGCGTGCTTACCGCGGGGGACGAGGTTTTGACCTTTGTGAACCGCAATCTGGAACCTTATCGGGGGTATCACATCTTCATGCGGGCGTTGCCTGCGATCTTGCGCGCGCGCCCCAATGCGCATGTGGTTATCGTGGGCGGGGATGAGGTCAGCTACGGCACGGCCCCAAAAGAGGCAAAGGGCTGGAAAGACCTGATCCTGTCCCAGGTACAGGATGCCTTGCCGATGGACAGGGTGCATTTCATGGGCAAGGTGCCTTATCCGGTTTTTGTGTCGATCCTGCAGATCAGCCGGGTCCATGCCTATCTGACCTATCCCTTTGTGTTGTCATGGTCGATGCTGGAGGCAATGGCGGCGGGATGTCTGGTGGTGGGTTCCAGAACTGCGCCGGTGCAAGAAGTGGTGCGCGATGGGGAAAACGGTCTGCTGGTGGATTTTTTCGATGTCGAAGGTTGGGTGACAACCTTGACCAACGCCCTTGCCGGGCCAGAGCAATTCACCCCGTTGCGGGCAGCGGCGCGCAAGACGGCGCTTGCGCGCTATGATTTGCGGACGGTCTGCCTGCCCCAACTGGTCACGTTCGTTGAAAGCTTTGCACCGCATGGCTGCGGGTCCTAGGCGGCCTTGGCCAGCTTCAGATCGGACAACACCGCGGCGGTGATGGCAAAGGATCGCAACCGCGCGCTGTGGTCGTGGATCATGCCCGTTACCATCAATTCATCCGGACGATAGCGCTCAAGGATGGCTGCCATCTGCGCGCGGACACTTTCAGGCGATCCGACGGCTGCCACTGACAGCGCCTGTTCCACGCCCGCCAGAACCGGCGGCGGAATCTCGGCACCGACATCCGCCACCGGACGCGGCAGCTTTCCCGGCCTGCCGGTGCGCAAGCAGGCGAAGGCCAACATCTGTGACGTGCGCAGGAAGTTTGCCTCGGCAGCTGTCTCTGCGGCGCAGACCCCTGCGACCATCATCGCGTAGGGCTGCGCCAAAAAGCGCGATGGCCGGAATGTGGCGCGATAGGTCGCCAGCGCATCCTCCAGCATGGCAGGCGCGAAATGCGAGGCAAAGGCATAGGGAAGGCCCAGGTAGGCTGCCAGTTGCGCACCATAAAGACTGCTGCCCAGAATCCAGACCGGAACATGGGTATCCGCACCGGGTATTGCGCGCACCGGGACGTTTTCAGACGGAGTATCAAAATATCCGATCAGTTCCACCACATCCTGCGGAAAGGAGTCTTCCGGTGCCATATGGCGACGCAACGCCCGCGCTGTCGCCATATCGGTTCCTGGTGCCCGTCCCAGACCCAGATCAATGCGCCCCGGATACAGTGTTTCCAACGTGCCGAACTGTTCCGCAACCACCAAAGGTGCATGGTTTGGCAGCATAATGCCGCCGGCACCAACACGGATGGTCCGGGTTGCGGCGGCGACATGGCCGATCACGATGGCCGTGGCCGCGCTCGCGATCCCCGGCATGTTGTGATGCTCGGCCAGCCAGAAGCGGTGATACCCTGCAGACTCTGCCAGACGCGCAAGATCGACCGTGTTGGCCAAGGCTTGCGCCGTCGTGCTGCCTTCTGGCACAGGCGACAGGTCAAGAAGCGAGAAATGGTGCATGGCGCAGCCTCCTGCCCCTGAAATTGGGGGCAGGGTAGGCGTATTGTAAGCCCCGGTCGTTCAGATCGCCGCCGAATGTTGCGCCTTGGACTGGTCATAGGCATCGAAGGCGCGTGCCACCATCCGCGTCAGCGGGCGTGCGGCGGGCGGGATGGACAATCCACTGGCATCCAGTGTCAGCATGCCGGAAAACGCTTCGAATGCCCGACGCAGCAAGGTATCAAGCCGGTCCTCGGTGACATCAAAATCGCGAAGGATTTCAGCCCGGTCCACATGGAAATCGCACATCAAGGCTTCGATGATCCGGGCGCGCAGGGTATCTTCGCCTGCAAAGACGTGGCCCCGGTGCGTTGAGAAATGTCCGGCACGGGTCGCCTTGGTATAGTCGGACGTTCCACTGACATTCTGGGCGTAGCCTTGCGGAAACCGGCTGATCGACGATGCGCCAAGCCCGATCAGAACAGGCGAGGTGTCGTCGGTATAGCCTTGGAAGTTCCGACGCAGGGTGCCCGCCTTCAAGGCGCGGGCCATGCCATCTTCGGGCCGGGCAAAATGGTCGATGCCGACGCTGACGTATCCATCCCATTCGAACAGTTCTGCTGCCGTCTCGAACAGGCGCAGGCGTTCTTCCGGGGTTGGCATCGTGTCGGACGGGATCATTTGCTGGCGGCGGCTCATCCACGGCACATGGGCATAGCCGTAAAGCGCCACACGGTCCGGTGAGAGGGTCAGAAGCTTCTGGACCGAGTCTGAAATCCGCGCTTTGGTCTGATGCGGAAGCCCGTAAAGGATGTCGGCATTCAGGCTACGCACGCCGCGGTCACGGATCATGTCTGCGACCTGCTTTGTCAGATCATAGCTTTGTTCGCGGCCTATGGTTTTCTGGATCAGCTGGTCAAAATCCTGCACACCGATGGACGCTCGGTTCATGCCCAAGTCGGCAAGTGCGTCCAGTCGCGCAGCGTCGATCTCGTTCGGGTCGATTTCGACGGAAAATTCGCCGTTCTCGCCCATAGGGACCGCTTCAAATATCGAATCGGCAAGCATGTGCATTTCGCGCGGCGGCAACATCGTCGGCGTTCCACCACCCCAGTGCAGCCGCGACAGCGTCACCCCGCGCGGTAGATGCCGCTTCAGCAGCGCAATTTCGGTTTGCAGTGTCTTGGCATAGGCAAGTACCGGATCGTCGCTCGTGGTGCCTTGGGTTCGGCACGCACAGAACCAGCAAAGCCGACGGCAAAAGGGAACATGCAGATAGAGTGAAATCTGTGATCCTTGCGGTATTGCTTCTATCCACGAGGTGAACAGCTTCGGGTCGACCGAAGCCCCAAATTGTGGTGCTGTCGGGTAACTTGTGTACCGTGGCACCCGAGCGTCAAAAAGACCAAGCCGTGTGAGTTGCGATTCATGTGTCATTCCCATATCTTCTAAGAACAGAAACCGCGCTGCCTTGATGCAGATCAAACAAAGAAAGGGTGGTCATGGCTGTCCACCACGATATTCATTCCTTTGTTCACGAGTGTGGGGATTGTCCGATCAGGCATCGTGCCGTCTGCGCCAGGTGTGATGCTGACGAATTGCAGAGACTTGAGCAGATCAAGTATTACCGCAGCTATCAGGCAGGTCAGACCGTGATATGGTCTGGTGACCGGATGGATTTTGTGGCCTCGGTCGTGACCGGTATCGCCACATTGACGCAAACGATGGAAGATGGTCGGCGGCAGATGGTGGGCCTTTTGCTGCCGTCGGATTTTGTCGGGCGTCCAGGGCGGGACACGGCTGCATACGACGTTACAGCCACCACCGATCTAGTAATGTGTTGTTTTCGCAAAAAGCCTTTCGAAGATCTGATGGCCAGCACGCCACATGTCGCGCAACGTTTGCTGCAGATGACGCTGGATGAACTTGATGCCGCGCGCGAATGGATGTTGCTGTTGGGCCGAAAGACGGCGCGGGAAAAGATTGCATCACTGTTGGCCATCATCGCCCGACGGGATGCCAGCCTGAAATCAACGACGACGATGGCGACTTTGACAACCTTCGATCTGCCTCTGACGCGCGAGGAAATGGCTGATTACCTTGGCTTGACGCTGGAAACCGTGAGCCGACAGATGAGCGCGCTGAAGCGCGATGGCGTGATCACGCTGGAAGGCAAGCGTCATGTCAAAGTGCCGTCGCTGGACCTGCTTATGGAAGAAACCGGTGATGACAGCGATGGGGGCTTCCTCGTTTAGGCCGCTGCTGCTGGGAGCTGCGTTGGCGCTTCCAGCGCACAGCGTGATGGCCAAGGATGTCGTGCGCTGCGGCTGGTATGCCAACCCGTCGCCCGGAAATCATTGGCTAACCGACCGGGACGCCACATGGACTCTTTCAACTCAGGGTGGGCCAGCGGCAGCAGGCTGGCTGGACCTTCCCGCTGACGCGTTTGCCTTCGGCGGCCCTGATCTGTGGGTGCAGATCAATGGCAACTATGGTCACGGCTGTGCGTGCGTCACCGGACAATTCGGCACTGTGTCCGATGGTCAGGTGATCCTTGTGCGCAAGCTGAAAGCCTTGCCGCTGTCGCGCTGTGAGACGGACCCCGATTTGCCACGGGACGGGGGCTGATCGCGCACGCCCGTGCCACGTTTCAGTGCGCCATGAGGACCGGAACAGAGGTATTTTCCAGCATGTTCCGCGTTGCCCCGCCCAAAATCGCCTCGCGGAAACGAGAATGGCCATAAGCCCCCATCACCAGAAGATCGGCATTCATGTCGCGAACATGGCGCAGCAGAACATCCGACACGCGCGGCAAGGTGCGGGCCAGCACGGAGACTTCGGCGTGCACACCGTGCCGCACAAGCATCTGACACAGCATTCCACCAGGATCTGACCGTTCGGGCCCATGCGTTGGGGGGTCAATCACCGTGATTGTCACCAGCTCTGCCTGTTTAAGCAACGGAAGGGCAGCGCGCACCGCCGCCATGGCTTCTCGGCTTTGGTTCCAGGCAATGGCAATTCGGCGTGGCGCCGCAGCGGTCAACCCCGAATCAGGCAAGACCAGAACTGGAGATTGACCCTCGAACATGGCGGCTTCCACAACGGCTTCTGCCTCTGCCCCCATGTCTTTGCCGTAGGGGCGTGGCAAAATGACCAGATCGGCGAATCGCGCGCGCTGGGCCACCAAGTCGGTCAGCGCTCCGATTTGCGCTACCGCTGCCTCGACACTGACCCGAAGCCCGGGACTTTCCGCAGTAACGGCCTTCCGGACAGCGCTTTCCAAAGAACGGGCATCTTCTTCGGCACGTTCCAGCGTCACCTGCATGACAACCGCGCCCGAACCGATATAGGAATAGCCAACTTGAGTACGATCAATGCCCAGCGCCAAAACGTCCAGATGCCCATCGTATTGTGCGCAGACCTTTGCAGCGGCAGCGATGGCAAGAGGAACGTGTGCCGCGCCTGTGGCAACGGTCAAGATCGATTTATAGGTCACGGCTTTGCCTCCCTTTTTTGCGGACTCATGAATATTAGCGGCAGCGTGATGTGGTCGCATTGACCTTCATCAAAGGTAAGTGGACTATCTGTTGACATGGATCAAAGCTACTTCGCGTTCGCTCAGATTAAAGCAACTTTGTCGGTAAGCGCGCGGGCAGATCATCGATTCGTAGCGGTGGCAGATCCAGCCAAAGACGAAGGGACGCAAAATGTGGGATTATCTAAAACTGGTCGTGCTTGGCCTGATCGCTGTTGGAGCGGCGATCTCGGCCAACTACGCCCGTGATGTGGCTTATCTGGTCAACTCTGTCACCATCATGCTGGCAGCGGGAATTACCTTTCTGGTGGTGGTTCGTGGCGCCGGTGAGGTCAAGACTGTCAACAAAAACGAATACATGGATGGGGTGGTGCGCGCCGGCGTGATCGCAACTTCATTCTGGGGTGTTGTCGGCTTTCTGGTTGGTGTCGTCATCGCCAGCCAGCTGGCATGGCCTTGGCTGAACTTTGAGGCACTGCAGGGTTATGGCAACTTCGGTCGTCTGCGTCCCCTGCACACCAGCGCCGTTATCTTTGCCTTTGGTGGAAACGCGCTGATCATGTCAGCCTTCTATGTCGTGCAGCGCACAAGCGCCGTGCGGCTGTGGGGAGGCAACCTTGGGTGGTTCGTGTTCTGGGGCTGGCAGCTTGTGATCGTTCTGGCCGCTACCGGATATGTCTTGGGCGCCACACAGTCCAAGGAATACGCAGAACCCGTCTGGTATGTGGATATTCTGATCACGGTCGTCTGGCTCGCGTTCCTTGCCGTCTTCGCCGGCACTCTGATGAAGCGTAAAGAACCGCATATCTATGTGGCAAACTGGTTCTACCTGGCCTTCATCATCACCATCGCCATGCTGCACCTTGTCAACAACATGGCCATTCCGGTGTCTTTCTTCGGTTCGCAATCGGTGCAGGTCACCAGTGGCGTACAGGATGCCATGATCCAGTGGTGGTATGGCCACAACGCGGTGGGCTTCTTCCTGACGGCCGGGTTTCTTGGCATGATGTATTACTTCGTGCCGAAACAGGCCGAACGCCCGGTGTTCAGCTACAAGCTGTCGATCATCCACTTTTGGGCCTTGATCTTCTTGTATATCTGGGCTGGTCCGCACCACCTGCACTATACTGCTCTGCCAGACTGGGCATCGACCTTGGGCATGACTTTCTCGATCATCCTGTGGATGCCCAGCTGGGGCGGCATGATCAACGGTCTGATGACGCTGTCGGGTGCATGGGACAAACTGCGCACCGACCCTGTGATCCGAATGATGGTGGTGTCGATCGGCTTTTACGGCATGTCGACCTTCGAAGGCCCGATGATGAGCATCAAGGCCGTGAACTCGTTGTCGCATTACACCGACTGGACCATCGGTCACGTCCACTCTGGTGCGCTTGGCTGGAACGGCATGATTACCTTTGGCGCACTTTACTTCCTGACGCCGCGCCTTTGGAATCGCGAGCGGCTGTATAGCCTGACCTTGGTCAGCTGGCACTTCTGGCTCGCGACGATTGGCATCGTGCTCTACGCGTCTGCCATGTGGGTGTCAGGCATCATGGAAGGCCTGATGTGGCGTGAAGTGGATGCCAACGGCTATTTGGTGAATGCTTTTGCCGATACCGTTGCCGCAAAATACCCGATGTATGTGGTCCGGATGCTGGGGGGTGTTATGTACCTCAGTGGCGCTCTCATCATGTGCTATAACCTGTGGATGACCGTGCGTGCGCAACCTGCGAAGGTTACGACACACGCGGCTGTTCCTGCTGAATGATCGGAGGGCAGGACAATGGCTTTTCTTGACAAACACAAAGTAATCGAAACACATGCCACGCTTCTTATGGTGCTCAGCCTTCTGGTTGTCTCCATCGGTGGGCTGGTCCAGATTGTTCCGCTGTTCTATCTGGAGAACACCATCGAAAAGGTCGAAGGGGTTCGCCCTTATACGCCCTTGGAACTGGTCGGGCGAGATATCTACATCCGCGAAGGCTGCTACAATTGCCATAGCCAGATGATCCGCCCGATGCGCGACGAGGTGGAACGCTACGGTCACTACAGCCTTGCGGCAGAATCGATGTATGACCATCCGTTCCAGTGGGGGTCAAAGCGCACAGGGCCGGATCTGGCCCGTGTGGGGGGGCGCTATTCGGATGAATGGCATCAGGACCACTTCCACAACGCCAAGTCGGTGGTGCCGGAATCGGTGATGCCGCCCTATGGTTTCCTGTTCAATCGCGATCTGGACGGCCGCTATGTTCAGGACGTGATGGCAACGCACCGGTTTGTGGGTGTTCCCTATGACGATGCCATGATGGAAAACGCCTTGGCGGACTTTAAAGCGCAGGCTGACCCAGAAGCTGACAGTGATGGTCTGGAAGAGCGTTACGGAGAGGCGGCTTTCGGGACGCCGATCAATGTACGCAACTTTGATGGGCAGCCACGATTGACCGAAGCCGATGCGCTGATCGCCTATATCCAGGTTTTGGGCACCATGGTTGATTTTTCGACCTTCACGCCTGACGCAAGCCGATAGGGGGGGACTATGGAAACCTATAGCCTGCTTCGTGAATTCGCAGACAGTTGGGCACTGCTAAGCCTTTTCGTCATCTTTCTGGGCGTTGTTGCCTGGGTGTGGCGTCCGGGAAGCCGCAAGGTGCATGATGACGCGGCAAGTTCGATCTTCCGCAACGACAAGAAACCCGCCGAAGGGGAAAACCCCGATGGCCGAGTCAAGGAGGCGTGAAACCATGTGCGCCAAAAGAGTAACCCAAAAACCTGGTGAAGTTCCCACCACTGGCCACAGCTGGGACGGGATCGAGGAATACGACAACCCTATGCCGCGCTGGTGGGTCTGGGTGTTCTATGCCTGCATCGTCTGGGGCATTGGATATTCCATTGCATATCCGGCATGGCCTTTGATCCGTGGTGCGACACCCGGTCTTTTGGGGGCGTCAACCAGGGCGGATGTGGCAGCTGAGATCAAGCAGTTTGATGATGCGAACAGCGCCATCAAGCAGCAGTTGATCGACGCTGACATGACGACCGTTTCTGCCAACCCCGAACTGATGTCGTTTGCCGAAAATGCAGGAGCTGCGATCTTCCGCACCAATTGCACCACCTGCCATGGCTCGGGTGCCAACGGTGTCGCGGGCAAGGGTTATCCCAGCTTGTTGGACGATGACTGGTTGTGGGGCGGCGATATCGAAAATATCCAGACCACGATCACTCATGGCATTCGCAACACGACGCACCCCGAAGCACGCTATTCCGAAATGCCGAAGTTTGGCGTCGATGGTCTGCTGGAAGCAACTCAGATCACCGAGGTAGTGGAATATGTCCTGAAACTTTCTGGACAAGAGCATGATGCCACGCTTGCGGTTGCAGGCGAAACAGTGTTTGCCGAGAACTGTGCCGCCTGCCACGGCGAAGCAGGTGAAGGCGATATCAATCAGGGCGCGCCGAACCTGTCGGATGCGATCTGGTTGTATGGAGGATCGCGTGAAACGATCACCTATACCGTGGTCAACGCTCGTTTTGGCGTCATGCCGGGATGGAACGACAAACTGACGGAAGATGAAATCCGCGCGGTTGCCTTGTATGTCCACAGCCGTGGTGGTGGCCAGTGATCAATCGCTGGCCGGGCAAGGTCGCACTTGCCCGGCCGGTGGTGCCGATGCCCAGTCCTTTTCGCGCAATTTCCTAGGGCACCGGTGGGTTATTCTGTCGGAAAACTCAGGCAACCAAAGCCGTTGCTCTGCAACATTTGGTCAGAAGTGTCGGGGCAAGCCACTTTCATCACCCAAGAATAGTGACCCCGCGCCCTTGTGCCGCATGCAAACCTACATCCTCGATAAGCATTTTGATTCAGGTCAATGTCCTGCGGATCGCTGCGGTGCAGTAAAAGCCTACTCATCTCTACAGATCGGAGCCTTTCCGTGAGCAATCCAGATACAATCGAGCCACCAAGCCTCTACGCAGCACGTGAGCCGATCTTTCCCAGACGTGTCTATGGGAGGTTCCGCAACCTTAAATGGTGGCTGCTGGCGTTCATGCTGGGCGTCTATTACGTTATGCCATGGATCAGGTGGGACCGGGGACCAAATCTTCCCGATCAGGCCGTTTTGCTGGATCTGGCGCATCGGCGGTTTTTCTTTTTCATGATCGAAATCTGGCCGCATGAATTCTACTTTGTGGCCGGCCTGCTGGTGATGGCGGGGCTTGGGTTGTTTTTGTTCACGTCCGCCGCCGGGCGCGTGTGGTGCGGATATGCCTGCCCGCAGACGGTGTGGACTGATCTGTTCATTCTGGTCGAGCGCTGGATTGAAGGTGACCGGAACGCCCGTATTCGCCTGCATCGGCAGAAATGGGATGGCGAGAAGATCCGCAAACGTGCGATAAAATGGACCGTCTGGTTTTTGATTGGAATGGCGACCGGGGGTGCCTGGGTATTCTATTTCACTGACGCTCCGACGCTTCTGTCCAATCTGTTTACAGGGCAAGCGCATCCTGCAGCATATCTGACGATTCTTGTGCTGACGTTGACGACGTTCGCCTTTGGCGGTTTTGCACGGGAACAGATCTGCATCTATGCGTGTCCATGGCCGAGGATTCAGGCTGCGATGATGGACGAAGACACCCTGACCATCGGGTATCGCGACTGGCGCGGCGAGCCGCGGGGCAAATTGCAGAAGGGTTCCATCGCTGAGGGGCAAGGTGACTGCATTGACTGTATGGCTTGTGTGAACGTCTGCCCGATGGGCATTGATATTCGCAACGGACAGCAACTTGCTTGCATCACCTGCGGCCTGTGTATCGACGCTTGCAATGATACGATGGACAAGATCGGTCGCCCACGGGATCTGATCGGATATTTGGCGTTGACCGACGAAACCGCAGAACGGGCGGGGGCCAAAGCGAAATCCGTCTGGAAGCATGTCTTCCGCCCTCGAACCATTCTTTACACTGTGCTCTGGGGCGGCGTGGGCGTGGGGCTTGTGGTTGCGCTGTTCTTGCGTTCACCGATTGACGTGAATGTGACCCCCGTCCGCAATCCGACCTATGTTACCCTGTCAGACGGCACGATCCGGAATGCCTATGATGTACGCCTGCGCAACAAGCAGGGGAATGACGCGTTGTTCACCGTCTCGGTGCCGATCGAAGCCGGGCTGACGGCCGCTTTGGAGGGATTGGAAGGTTTGACTGTCAGCGTGCCAGCAAACGAAACCCTGTCACAGCGGGTTTACTTGAACGCGCCTCCGGGATCCGAACCCGCAAAAGCTGATCGCACCGAGATCCGGATGTGGTTTGAAGAGCTGGGAACCCCGAACCGGGTGCACCATGATACCGTGTTCAATGGCAAGGAAGACTAGAATGGCTGAAATCACCGGACGACACGTCGCCGTGGCTACTGTTGGGGCTTTCAGCGTCATCATCGCCGTCAATCTGTTGATGGCCTACAAGGCGATCAGCACCTTTCCGGGGCTGGAGGTAAAGAACTCTTACGTCGCCAGTCAGGAGTTTGATGCCTCTCGCTCGGCACAAGAGGCATTGGGGTGGACGATGACACCCGACTATGACGCGCTGGAAAAGCGGCTGTATCTTTCTTTTGCCGACACGGAGGGCAAGGCGGCCGCTCTGTCCGAGCTGGCGGTTCTGGTTGGACGCACCACCGAAGCCAAAGACGATCAGACGCCTCAGTTCACTCATGCGGCGGGATTGTGGACTGCGCCTCTGGTGCTTGCTCCGGGCCGATGGCTGTTGCGGGTGGATGCAAAATCGCAGGACGGCACGCTGTTCTCGCAGCGGGTAGCAATTTTCGTGAAAGGCTGATGTCATGACGTTGGCAGCAGGTCCGTTGGAAAGCGCCGACACAGGCCGGGCAAGCCTGTCTGCGTGCCCGGCCTGTGTTGCGGCCCCGTCTGCAGAACGCATTGCACAGATGTCACAACCGACATCTGCCCGACTTATGCTGTCTTTGCCACAAGCCCATTGCGCTGTCTGCATTTCAACAGTTGAACATGCCATGCAGGCGGTGCCTGGGGTGATCTCGGCCCGTGTCAACCTGACGCTGAAGCGTGTCAGCGTCGAGGCCGAGCCAGAGGTCACGGCCGAAACGCTGATCACGGCTGCGGCCGGGGTCGGTTACGAAGCGCATGAGCTTGACCCCGGTCTTTTGTCGTCCACTGAAACCGACCGGCAGGGCCGCGATCTGCTGATGCGGTTGGGGGTGGCATTCTTTTCGATGATGAACGTAATGCTGCTGTCGGTCGCTGTCTGGTCGGGGGCGGATGCGGCGACGCGCGACATGTTTCATTGGATTTCAGCTGCGATTGCGTTGCCGACGGTGGTATTTTCCGGCCAACCCTTTTTCAAATCCGCATGGGCGAGTTTGCGGGTTGGGCGGTTGGGCATGGATGTGCCGATCAGTCTGGCGCTGATTCTTGCGTCTTCGATTTCACTGTTTGAAACATGGTTGTCGGGTCGTCATGCTTATTTTGATGCTGCCGTGATGCTCACATTCTTCCTTCTGCTTGGTCGCTATCTTGATCACCGCACGCGGGCCGTGGCGCGATCAGCCGCCGAAGAACTTGCCGCGCTTGAGGTGCCGCGCGCCACGGTCCTTCGTGACGGTGCCGAAGTCGTGGTCGGCATTACCGAAGTGCAGGTCGGTGATCTGGTGCGGGTCCGCCCCGGTGGACGGATGCCCGTTGACGGCACGATCCTCGAGGGCACATCGGAATTGGACCGGTCGCTGCTGACCGGAGAATCACTGCCGGTTTACGCCGGTGTTGGCATGTCGGTGTCGACAGGCGAGGTCAACCTGACAGGCCCCCTGACGCTGCGAGTGACAGCCGCCGGAAAGGACAGCAGTCTGCACCGTATGGCTGATCTGGTCGCCGTGGCCGAAAGTGCGCGGACGAAATACACCAGTTTGGCAGAGCGCGCGGCGTCATGGTATTCGCCCCTTGTTCATATCCTGTCATTTGGGGCTTTCGGGTTCTGGATGTGGCAGACCGGCGGCGATCTGCGTTACGCGGTCAACATTTCGGCCGCTGTACTGATCATTACCTGCCCCTGTGCCTTGGGTCTGGCCGTGCCAGCGGTCGTTACCTCTGCAAGCGGGCGGCTGTTCCGCAAAGGTCTGCTGATCAAGCAAGGCACGGCACTGGAGCGTTTGTCCGAGGTGGATACGGTGGTGTTTGACAAGACCGGAACACTGACGATGGGCGCACCGGAACCGACCAACCTTGGCACCCATCCGCGCCCGGCGCTTGAGGTGGCAATGGCCTTGGCCAGCGCGTCGTCGCATCCGCTCGCCATGGCTTTGGCCGAAGGTGCGCGGTCGGCCGGTATCCGCCCGGAGCGGGTCGAAGATATTCGCGAAGTGCCGGGGTATGGCATCGAGGGTGTGTGGAAGGGGGGCAATGTTCGCCTTGGTCGCGCAGAATGGTGTGGTGGTCAGGGGTTGGATGTTACCGCCACCTATCTGTGCACCGGCGATGGCGCCCCGCGTGCCTTTACCTTTGCGGATCGGTTGCGTCCTGGGGCTGAGTCTGCCGTTGCCGCCCTGAAGGCGCAAGGCAAGGATATCAAGCTGATCTCTGGCGACACCGAGGGTGCCGTGCGTGATCTGGCACTCCGACTGGGTATCAAAGATTGGACAGCAGGGGCATTGCCTGCCGAAAAGGCGCAGACTGTCGCGGCTTTGACAGCGCAGGGGCGCAAGGTTCTGATGGTGGGTGACGGTCTGAACGACACTGCCGCATTGGCGTCGGCGCATGTGTCGATCTCGCCTGCGTCCGCGCTTGATGCCGCACGGGTAGCGTCCGATATCGTTCTGTTGGGGCAGGATATGGCCCCCATCGCGGATGCGGTCCGTATTGCCGGGCAATCGACCAAGCGTATTCGCGAGAACTTTGGCATTTCAGCGATTTATAACGCGATTGCAGTGCCTTTGGCCTTGGTCGGTCTTGCGACTCCCTTGGCGGCGGCGCTGGCTATGTCACTGTCGTCGATCACTGTGTCCCTCAACGCATTGCGGTTGAAGTAATGGAAATCCTCGGACTCCTGATCCCCGTCTCGTTGATCCTCGGGGGACTCGGCTTGGCCGCGTTCTTCTGGGCCATGCGCACAAAACAATTCGACGATCCCGAAGGCGATGCGCACCGCATTCTGACCAAGGACTGGGACGACAAACCAAAACCTTAGACAAGGGCAGAGGTTACAGGCCGCTAGCCAATTTTTGCAATGCCGAATGTCTGACCATGTGACATTGGGCAGACTGCATCACGATGTTCTGACACTATCGTTCTGCCGGGATCCACAGGACCGCTCATGTGGGCCTGCTTTTGAGGGACGATTGCATGCATATGTGTTGTGTTGTGGTCACGGGCCCATGGTGAAGCATTGAACTGCGCGGGCCTGAAGCCGACGGCAGGCAAGGTCGGCCTGATCCTGCGTCAACCCCACGAAATTGGCCTCATATCCGCCGCCGCGTTGCACGACCTTGCGCAATCCATCATTCAGCGTGGCGCTTTCAGCCAATTGCGTTTTCAACAACAATCGTTCGGCCTCGGACCGGGAGGGGAACTTGCCCAGATGCACGCCCCAGTGCCGCGCGTTCGACGTCGAAAGCCGGATGACCACCGGTTCTTCGGCCGTGGTCGCAGACCCGGCACTGGCGACACGGTCGAAAATGGGTGCGTTGCGTTTGGGCGCGGGTGGGGCTTGGGGCGTCGGCGCAGCAATGGCTGCCGCAACCTGAACCGGTTCCGAAACGATCAGAACGTCTTCGGACTCGGCAGCGGCAAGCTGTTTCGCTTGCGCCGTAAGGTCATTGTCCATTGAAAGTGCAACAGCTTGCGCTTGCAAGGTGCCGGGTTCGGTGATCTGGGGCACCGCAGCAAGCTCCGCGGGAACTGGCTCTGGCAGTGGCACTATAGCGTCGGGCGCAACCTCTGCCGTCAGGGTTTCCGGGCGTGGTGGCGGTGGGGTGACGACAGGTTGCTGCAGCGGCACGTCCCCGGCAAGGGCAACGGCCTGAGCATCCAGCGTGCCGGGTGGCGGTGGTTCTGCCACGGCCTCGGCCAAAGCGGCGGCAATGCTGTCTTCGATCGCGGCCACGGCTTCTTCGGTTGCAGCAACCTTGCTTTCATTCGGTCGCGCATTGGGGCGCGGAGATTTTGCAACCGCCATTTGCAACCGAATGGTCTTGGCGGCCCCGCCCCGAACTTCTGGCAGCGGATCGGCCTCTGCCATCAGAACAGATTCGACATCTGCCTGATAGGATGGCGGCTGCGGGGCAGTGGTCGGCGCGTTCGCAGGTGCCCTGCGGAAGCCAAGGTCCATCAAACCGGCCATCTTTGCGTTTCGTGCCGCTGTGGATGCGCCGCCAAAAACAGTTGCAATGATGCGCACATTCCCACGCTCGGCCGAGGCGGTCAGATTGAAGCCGGCCGCGTTGGTAAAGCCCGTCTTGATCCCGTCTGCCCCCTTGTAGGCATCCAGAAAACGACTGTTGGTATTGCGCACCTCGGCCAATCCTGCATCGGTGGAGCGACGCGAGAAGATGTTGTAATACTGTGGAAAATCGAAAAACAATCGACGGCCAAGGGTGTTCATGTCGCGTGCCGTGGACAAGTGCCCGGCCGCAGTCAGACCATTTGCATTCTTGAAAGTGGAATTCCGCATGCCCACCGCCTTGGCGGTGGCGTTCATGCGGGCTGCAAATTTTTCCTGATCCCCGCCGATGTGGTCGCCCAAAGCCGATGCAGCGTCATTTGCAGATTTGATGGCTGCCGCGCGGATCAGATAGCGAACAGCGACCTTTTGCCCTGCTTTCAGACCAAGACGCGACGGTGGCTGCGAAGCAGCATTTTGCGAAACGGTGACGATGGTATCAAGGCTAAGGCGGCCGCGCTGAATTTCATCGAAGGTGATGTAGAGCGTCATCATCTTGGTCAGCGACGCCGGGTGAAGACGTGTATCAGCGTTTTCCGCCAACAATACCTCACCCGTTCGCGCATCCTGCACGATGGCGGCATAGGGGGCCGCACCGGAGGGCTGGGGGGCCGAACAGGCCGCCACCACGATCAATGCCACCAGACAAACGAAATTGTGGGCGATGCGCCCCAGATGCGTTGCCACGATGAAATTCCTTGCTCTGCCTTGGTCCGTCCCGATTTTTATGGAACGTGATTTGCACGAACGCTACCACAGCAGACGATTCCGCAAAACCCCGGAAATTCAAAGACTTTGCGGTTTTTCCTAAAGTTGTTGTAATTGTTGGCGCCACAAGGCGCGTCACCCCTAATACTTGTGGGTGCCACCCAGCTTGGCCACCAGATCGGGCAGGTCGGCCAATGTGGTCAACTGGCGAAACCGTTTGTGTCCATCCGGGGCCTCGGCTTGTTCCAGCGCCCAAGTCAAACCATGAGGTACATGCACACCCCAGCCGCCCACATCCAGCACGGGCAAGACATCAGACTTCAGGGAATTTCCCACCATCATTGACTGCTCTGACCGACTGCCATGCCGGGCGAAGATCGCGTCATACACGGCGGCCGTTTTATCCGAGACGATTTCGACGCTGTGGAACAGGTCGCCCAAGCCAGACTGTGCCAGTTTGCGTTCCTGATCCAGTAAATCACCTTTGGTGATCAGGATCACTTTGTGCTGGTCAGCCAGTTCGGCCACCGCTTCGCGCGCGTGCGGCAACAACTCGATCGGGTGGCGCAGCATATCGCGACCCGCTGCCATCAGATCACTGATCACCGATGCCGGAACTCGCCCGTCCGTCACCTCGATCGCGGTTTCGATCATCGACAGGACAAAGCCTTTTACCCCGAAGCCGTAATGGCCAAGGTTGCGCCGTTCTGCGGCGATCAGGCGGTCGTGCAGGTGGTCAGCCTCCGCAAAGCCGGCCAGCAATTCCGCAAAGCGATCTTGGGTCAGACGAAAGAAAGCTTCGTTCTGCCATAGCGTGTCGTCCGCATCAAAGCCGATTGTTGTCAGTGTCATGCACGCCCCCGTCTTGTCGTGTTCATGCCCGGTTTACCGCTTCGTCGCAATGCTGCTGGTGATGCCCTTTCCCCGTGGCCAAAATCCGCTATATTGCAGATGTAACGTCTTGAAGCGAATCCCAATGAACGAGGCCCCGTCCGTGACCCATTTCCCCACCTCCATGTCGGACAAGACCGATGGACCGGGTGATGACGCAGGGCTGTTGACCAAGACCAAGACCCGCACACAACGGCCGCCGTTGTATAAGGTAATGCTGCTAAACGACGACTACACGCCTATGGAATTCGTGGTGCATGTGCTTGAGCGTTTCTTTGGCCTGAGTCATGCTCAGGCGTTTGATATCATGCTGACCGTCCATAAAAAGGGTCTGGCTGTTGTTGGGGTCTTTTCGCACGAAGTCGCGGAAACGAAAGTTGCGCAGGTTATGGATTTTGCCCGGCGTCACCAACACCCGTTGCAATGCACAATGGAGAAGGAATAGGCCGTTGCCTGTTCCGCACCTGTGATGCACGCTTCACGCCTTGACCTTGCGCTGGAAAGTGGTGCCTTTGTCTTACCGACCGAGGGGCCGATAGTGATTTATCGCCCGCGTGAAGGTGATGACCTGTCCAGCATTTCCATCGCCCGCACACGCATTGTCACAGGTTTTCGCCCGGACGCCGAATGGTTTGCCGCGCGCGGCTATCGGGCCGCCGAAGGCCCACCCTATGCCGGAGCGATCATCTGCCTGCCCAGATCGCGCCATGCGGCCCGTGCGCTGATATCCCGCGCGATGGTCGAGGTTGTGGCCGGCGGCCCGGTGGCTATTGATGGTCAGAAGACTGATGGCATCGACAGTATTATGAAAGACTGCCGTGCCATGGGGCTGCAAATGGCGGGGCCTTTGTCAAAGGCACATGGCAAGATCTTTGTTCTGCAAGCCGGGGCAGACCTGCCGGGTTGGGAGGCACGGCCAAGCCTGATCGAGGGCGGATTTCAAACATTGCCCGGCGTTTTTTCTTCCGACGGGCCTGACCGCGGATCTGTTTTGTTGGCGCAGGCGCTGCCCGAAAAGCTGGGTGCCCGGGTGGTCGATCTGGGAGCGGGCTGGGGGTATCTGGCACGCGCGATCCTGACCCGATCGACTGTGGCTGAGCTTGACCTTGTCGAGGCGGAACAAGACGCATTGGATTGTGCGCAGAGCAATATCGAAGATGCCCGTGCCCGGTTTCATTGGGCCGATGCGCGCAGTTTCAAACCATTGCGTCCGGCGCATAGCGTGGTCATGAACCCGCCCTTCCATACCGGGCGTGATGTCGACCCTGCATTGGGGTTGTCGTTTCTGCGGGCAGCTACCGGGATGCTTGTGCAGGATGGGACACTATGGCTGGTGGCCAATCGCCATTTGCCCTACCATCAGCCGCTGACCGCGCTGTTCCGTCAGGTTGAAGACATTGGCGGCGACGGGACTTTCCGGCTGACCCGTGCCAGCCACCCTGTCCGGGCACGCTAGGCCAAAACCAAACCGAGGATCCCATGTCCCTTTCCATTGCAGGTAAAACCGCCATTGTCACCGGTGCGGCCAAGGGAATCGGCCTTGCCGTTGCGCGCCATTTTCAGGCCAAGGGCGCGAACGTCATGTTCGTCGATATTGATGAAGCCAGTCTGGAAGCAGAACTGGGTGAAGACGCGCGCAGCGAAGGGTCTGTGCGCATGTTTGTTGGGGATCTTCGGGAAAAGCTGACCATCGCCAACCTTTTGTCGGCAACGATCGATGCGTTTGACCGCGTGGATATTCTGGTCAATGCCAGCCGACGGATGGCGGTGTCCGATCCGCTGAATGCCGAAGACGATGCTGTCGATATGCTTTGGCAGGAAAACGTGATGACGAGCCTGCGCTTGTCGCAAATGGCCGCAAAGCGGATGATCATTCAGGCCGAAAAGACCCAATCTGACGGATTGATCGGGGCTATCATCAACATCTCATCTATTGCCGGGTGTCAGACCCAGCCGCAGCTTCTGGGCTATTCGATGGCGGCGGCAGCGGTAGATCAGATGACCCGGTCGCTGGCAGTCGCGTTGGCACCCAAAGGCATCCGGGTCAACGCGGTTGCGTTCGGATCGGTGATGAGCGCGAGTTTGAAATCGTCCTTGAAGGAATCGCCCGATTGGCGCGAAGCCATTGTCGCAGGAACACCCATGGGGCGGATCGCGGCCCCCGACGAATTGACCGAGGTGATGCAATTTCTGGCATCTGATGCGTCAGGTTTCATGACCGGGCAAGTCTTGCGGGTCGATGGCGGGCGTGGCTTGCTGGACCGCGTGGTTATTCCGGCGTTCTGATAGTCTATTGCGGGAACTCGGCCTTGCATTGTGCAATGGCAGGCTGTGCCGCCCGCAGAACGTTAGCCCGTTTCGCGCGCATTGACGCCAGCTTGCTGGCCTCGGCCTTCAGATCGATCGACTTTGGCCGGGTTTCGGTGTCCCGGACTTCATCAAGACAAAGTTGCGGTGGTGGCGGCGGAGTGCCCTCGACCGGGGCAGGCGACGCATTGACAGGGCATCGCACCCAACGGTCACGATAAACCACCACCTCCTCCAGCGCATATCCACGTTTCAGATTGCCTTCGCTTTCGGCAATCAGTCGGTCGAGGACGCGCACGTCGCGTGTTTCGCGCGCAATGCAGCGTTCCTGAGGTGTGCCGCATCCGGCCAACAGAAGGACAAAGACAAGACTGCGGCGCATGGTGACCCCCGATCTACCCTTTGCCCGGCACTATATCCGGGGTTGCGGGCAAATGCCATGTTGGCGGGCGCGCGTGCTTTTGTTAGGCAGAGGCAAGACACTTTTTGGGGGCAGGAATGACGGATGACTTCGATGCGCGAAAAGCCCGCGCCGCAGCTTGGTTTCGCACGTTGCGTGATCGGATTGTTGCCTCTTTCGAAGGGCTTGAAGATGCCTATGGCACGGGAACGCCGGGTCGCTTTGAGGTGACGCCCACCACCCGCGCCGATGGCGGTGGCGGATTGATGAGCGTGATGCGGGGTGGCCGTGTTTTCGAGAAAATCGGGGTCAATGTGTCCGAGGTGCACGGAACCTTGGGCGAGCGGGCGCAAAAGGCGATGGCCGCCCGGGGTGTGCCGGGCATGGATACCGATCCACGGTTTTGGGCCAGTGGCATTTCCCTTGTGGCGCACATGGTCAACCCGCATTGTCCGGCGGTTCACATGAACACGCGCATGTTCTGGACGCCGCATGCGGCGTGGTTCGGGGGCGGGTCAGACCTCAACCCAGCCTTGGAATATGCCGAAGATACCGCCCATTTTCATGCCGAAATGCAACGGGCCTGTGATGCGCATGATCAAGGCTATTACACGAAGTTCAAGGCTTGGGCGGATGAATACTTTTTTGTTCCCCACCGGGGTCGGGCGCGTGGCGTGGGTGGGATATTCTATGACGATCTGAATACGGGCGATTGGGAGGCGGATTTCGCCTTTACCCAAGCTGTTGGTTCGGCCTTTTTGCCAGCCTTCGTTCCCCTAATTGAACGCCGGGTCGGCACAGCATGGACCGAAGCCGACCGCGAGACGCAATTGGTGCATCGCGGTCTTTATGCAGAATACAACCTTGTGTACGACCGGGGCACCAAGTTCGGGCTGGAAACCGGGCATGATGCCAACGCGGTGCTGATGAGCCTGCCCCCCATCGCAAAGTGGACCTGATCCATGGCCGATATCACGATCCGTGCGGCCTATGCCTCGGTTGTCGAAGATGACGAAGACGGTCTGCTGTTCATCGGTTTTGCCGAGGGCGAAGAAGAGGATGAACCCTACTGCCTGTTCCGTCAGCCCATTGGTGGGGGCCCAGTCTGGTTCGAAGTCAGCGACGAGGATTTCGGTGCAGAAAATGCGGTTGAACGCATCGCCTTGCACGAAACCGGATTGGAAATCTCCATCCGTGTTGCCGATGCGGCAAAGTTCGGATGGGCGACAAGCATTTCGGTTCTGATTGGCCCAGATACGGAAGATGCAGACCAAGCCCTCACCGCCTTGGCCGAGATGATGGGTTCAACCTTCGTGGCCGCCTGATCTGCCCGGCAGGGGCAGATCTTTTAGTCTCAAGGCAGACCTTTACGCGCCGCGCACCGTGTCGATCATCAGTTGCACGTTTTCGGGTTTGCCATCCGGCGTGATGCCATGCCCAAGGTTGAAGATATGTGGCCCCTTGCGGAACGCATCGACCACGCGACGGGTTTCGCGGATCAAAGCCTCGCCCCCTGTGACCATATGGTCGGGGGCCAGATTGCCCTGCACGCAGCCGCTGGGTTGCACATGCTCGGCCGCCCATTCCGGCGTCACTGAGTTGTCGATGGCCACACAGTCCGCCCCGGTTGCCTTTGCAAACCCGATATAGCCATCCCCGGCTTCGCGCGGAAAGGCGATGATCGGAAGGTCTGGATGACGGGCCTTCAAGGCCGCAATGATCTTTGCAGTTGGCTTGACGGCAAAATCGGTGAAATCATCGCCTTTCAGGCTGCCAGCCCATGAGTCGAACAGCTTCACCACCTCTGCCCCGGCCTTCACCTGCTCGGACAGGTAGTCGACGGTCGCATCGGCAATGATGTCTATCAATGCCGAAAATGTTGCGCGATCTGCGGCCTTCAAGGCATGGGCCGCACCCTGATCTTTCGATCCGCGCCCGGCGATCATGTAGGTGGCCACGGTCCATGGCGCGCCCGCAAAGCCGATCAGTGTGGTTTCGCGGGGCAATTCGCGGGACAGGATGCGTGTGGTTTCGTAAATCGGCGCAAGGGTTTCGTGGATGGCATCCTTTGGCTTTAGCGCCCGAACCTGATCCATCGTGGTGGTGGTTTCCATCCGCGGGCCTTCGCCGGTTTCAAACCAAAGTTTCGGGCCAAGCGCCTGAGGCAGCAACAGGATGTCGGCAAAGGTGATGGCCGCATCAAACCCAAAGCGCCGAATCGGCTGCAATGTCACTTCGGCTGCAAGTTCCGAATTATAGCACAGCGACAGGAAATCCCCGGCTTTGGCTCGGGTTGCGCGGTATTCTGGCAGGAAACGACCAGCCTGACGCATCATCCAGATCGGCGGAGTGGGAAGGATTTCGCCGGCAAGCGCGCGGAGGATGGTCTTTTCGGTCATTGTGGGCTCCTTTGCCCCATGGGTCGGATTCTTGCACCGGCTTGTCAATAGTTGTCAGGCGAAGATGACAGCTGTATGCCTGTGCGCATGATGCAAAACCTGCCCTCCCCCGCCCAGCCCCTCAAGATCGGAACCCGTGGATCCCCGCTTGCCTTGTGGCAGGCGCATGAGGTGAGGCGCAGCCTGATGGCGGCTTTTGGCGTGACCGAAGATGCGTTCGAGATCTGCGTCATCAAGGTGATGGGGGACCAGATACAGGACAAGGCGCTGAAGGATATCGGCGGCAAGGGTCTGTTCACGCGCGAGATCGAAGAAGCGTTGTTGGACGGGGGCATCGACATCGCGGTGCATTCCATGAAGGACATGCCGACGGTGCAGCCTGACGGGTTGATCCTTGATTGCTACCTGCCTCGGGAAGATGTGCGCGATGCCTTTGTCAGCCCGCATGTCGCCCGGTTGTCAGATTTGCCGCAGGGGGCGACGGTTGGATCGTCCAGCTTGCGGCGCCGGGCACAACTGCGGGTGAAACGGCCGGATCTGCACTTGGTCGAATTTCGCGGCAATGTGCAGACCCGAATGAAAAAGTTGGAAGACGGTGTCGCGGTTGCAACCTTCCTTGCCATGGCGGGGCTGAACCGTCTGGGCATGGCACATATGGCGCGGTCCGCCATCGAAACCGACGAAATGCTTCCAGCAGTGGCGCAAGGTGCCATCGGGATCGAGCGTCGCCGGGACGATGCAGCCACAGCAACCTTTCTGGCCGCGATCCACGACCGGGATACCGGGATTCGTTTGACGGCGGAACGCGCTATGCTGGCCCGGTTGGATGGATCGTGCGAAACCCCGATTGCTGGGCTTGCAACACTTGACGGCGATATCCTGCACCTGCGCGGCGAAATCCTGCGGCCTGACGGCACAGAGGCGATTGCCAGTGATCGGCGGGGCAGGGCTGTCGATGCGGTGGCACTTGGCCATGACCTTGCAGAAGAGCTGTTGTCGAGGGCGCCTGCGGATTTCTTCAGCTGGCGCTGATGGCGGATCAGGCAGGATAGGGGTTGGCCCGCACGCGGTCCGCCAGCCACAATCCAAAGGCACCCGCGACGGCGATCGAGCCACCCAAAACGGCGGTCAGGGCATAGCCGCCGATTGCCACCCCGACGCTGAAGGCAAGGGCTGCCATCACATCGGCCACCAGCTTTTGCAGCGCCATCATCGATGCAGCGGTGCCGGGTCGTCCGACCATCAGATCCTGATAGTAGGAAATCGGCAGAATCAGCATTGCTGTACCCCCCAGACCCGCCGGCAGGGTCATGACCCAGATCCAGGGGCTGTCGGCCAGAAACGGCAGCATGATCAGGTGAGTGACATACATCACCGTGCCCCAGAAAATCAGTGACGTGCGTTGGATATGCGCCAGATACCGGGGCAGCAGCAGCATGAACGGCACCTCCCACCCGGCGACCAGACCGATGTAAAGGGCTGTATCAGACGCATCGCGCCCCGGTGTTTCGGAAAAGATCAGCGATGCGAGGATCATGTACAGCACGCCCGACGATGTGACCGCCCCAAGGCACAACAGCCGCAGGGCAATAGGCGGGTGCGCCAGTTGCGCCAGTGCCGCGCCCAGTCGCAGACCAGACGGCTGATCGTCCCAGCCCGCCGTTCCGTCGCGGGGCCAGTGCCGCCAAACCAGAACAACCAGCGCCAGACTTGCCACCCCGCCCGACAGATAGGTCAGCATCACGCTGGCCCCTAAGCCGAAGGCAAAGGTCCAGAACACCAGCATCACCAGAAAGGTGACCGACATGGCGGCCCGCACTGTCGCCTGTATGCCTTCGCGCTGTTCGGGAAAAGACTGCGTTGCCAGACGGTTCAGCGCAAAGGCCTGACCAAAGATCGACGAGGCGATGGGCATCAGGATGCCGTTGGTCAGAACAAAACTGACCGGACCAGGGGCCATCAGCATCAGGCCAGCACCCGCCGCGCCAATACAGGCCGTGATCAGGGCAATGGTCCTGCGGTTCGCCCTTTGGTCCGACAGGATGCCAAGCAATACAGATGTTATTACAGCCACGCCCGACGCCAGAACCAAAACCAGCGCAAAAACCGGTTCCGACAGGCCCATGACCTCGATCCCGATCAGGGATTGATACGGATAGAGCGATGCGTTGATCAGCCCCATAAGCCCGATGACGCCTGCCAACATCCTGAAAACAGGCGTCGCAAGAACGGTGCTCAATGCAGTCATGAGGACACGTTGGTTCCATCAGGGACAACCTTGCCAGGGTTCATGCGGTTTTCAGGGTCAAGGGCTGCCTTGATCGCCCGCATCACGTCCAGCGCAACCGGATCCTTGCGCCGCGACATTGATGCAAGTTTTGACAGGCCCACCCCATGTTCTGCCGAAAAGCTGCCGCGCAAATCGGCAACGACATCCTCGATCGCCTCTACCACGCGGTCAGGCAGGGCCGCATCAGGGTCGGTCGGGAACACGGTGAAGTGCAGGTTGCCGTCGCCCAGATGCGCCACCGTTAACGTTTCTGCCAAGATGCCCATAACCTTCAGCTGCGCATGGATGGCAGCAAGAAAGTTTTCCGCCTTGTCCAATGGCACGGCAATATCGGTGTCAATGAAGGGCCGTTTTGCAAATGTGATCTCTGCTGCGGCCTCGCGTCGCGCCCACATGGCCCTGCGTTGCGCTTCGGTCCGCGCCAGAACCGCATCGGTGATCAGGCCATGTTCCATCAGATTGGCTAGCGTTTGTTCCAGCAAAGTGTCCAACGGGACCGAGCCATCCGGTCGAGCATCACAAAGTGCAGGGGCGGTGGCCCCCAGTTCGATCAGGATGGTCACCTCTGGTATGGTGCCGAACGGAAGGCCAAGGTCGGGTCGCACCTTGGACAGGCGTCGCGAATAGGTGGCTGGCATGAATTCAAACGCCTCGACCAATCCGCCCGACGTTTCTTGCAAGCGGTTGAGCAGAAGTAGCGCGTCTGACAGGCTGCGGGCGGCAATCGTCGCTGTGGTATGCGCGCGGGGGGCGGGCACCAGTTTCATCACGGCAGCGGTAATGATCCCCAATGTGCCCTCGGCACCGATGAACAGGTCTTTCAGATCGTAACCGGAGTTGTCCTTGTGCAACTCGGACATCAGGTTCAGCACCCTGCCATCCGCCAGCACCACCTCCAGCCCCAAACACAGCGCGCGTGTCGAACCATAGCGCAGCACGTTCGACCCACCGGCATTGGTGGACAGCACGCCGCCAATCATCGCTGACCCCCGCGCGCCGAACCAAAGCGGGAAGTACAGTCCCCTTTCGGCCGCGGCATCGTGCAGGGTGGACAGGATCACGCCTGCCTCGACAGTGGCACTGCGGGTCGTCGAGTTCAGGTCGCGGATCCGGTTCATCCGCTCAAGGCTGATCAGCAGCCCGCCTATGGTGAAGGTGCCGCCGACAAGGCCGGTGTTTCCGGACACGGGCACGACAGCAACGCCATACTCCGCCGCAATGCGCAGGCAGGCGGCGACCTCATCGGTATTGGCAGGACGTGCAACTGCCACAGGCTGACCGGAATACTTGCCGGTCCAGTCGTTGGCAAAACGGACAGTCTCTGCGCCGGTCAGAACATTCTGCGGCCCAAGACATGCACAAAGTTCAGAGATCAGCAGCATGACGCCTCACCTTCGGTTGGCGACAGGCTTGCCGGGAAAGGCGGTGGCTTGCAAGGCCGCTGGTGGGGTATTGTGCGCGGAAATCAGACTGGCCTGGGCATGGCACCCGAGGTTGCGCTTCAGGGTGTGTCGGCCTCGACCGTTTTCGCAATCAGCGCCTGAACTTGCGGGCCCAATACTCTCACCACGCGCTTCACGCCCTCGGAACTGGGATGGATACCATCTGACTGCATGAACTGCGCAATGGCGCCGGGGTCGGCTGCGTTGGGATCAATCAAACCAAAAAAGCTGTCGATATGTATGGCCCCGAACTGTGTGGCCAGATCGGGATAAAGTGTGTCGAATGCAGCCTTATAGTCTGGGCCAAAGTTTCCGGGTGCCTTCATTCCGATCAAGAGAACCGGCAGGCCGCGGCTGTCTGCTTCAGTCAGGATGGCCGCGATGTTGTCGCGTGTCACGGCCGGAGGCAGGCCCCGCAGCAGGTCATTTCCGCCAAGGGTCACGATCAGGGCATCGACCTCGGGTGTCAGGCTCCATGCCAGCCTTGACAGACCGCCCGCAGATGTGTCGCCCGAGACACCGCCGTTGATCACTTCGGCATCGGTGCCTTCGGCTTTCAGCCACGCATTCAGTTGCGGCACCAACCCCTCGTCCTCGGCAAGCCCATACCCTGCTGTCAGGCTGTCGCCCAAAGCGAAAATGGTCACAGGTTCGGCATGGACGACGGAAACCGGTAACGCCAGCGTGAAGGTCAGGTTGCGTATTCCGCGCAGTGCGCCATATGCAAGGTGGGACAGAAAAAGGGAAATTGTCATGGGTCAGGCCGTTCTGGCGTTGAAGGGTGCGACGCTTACGTTGGCAGGCAATGCCGGGCCGGTCGAGATCCTGAAAGGCATCGACCTTGAGGTTGCCAAAGGCGAGACTTTGGGGTTGATCGGTCCGTCCGGGTCTGGCAAGTCGTCTCTCCTGATGCTGATGGGCGGGCTGGAGCGCGCCACATCGGGGTCTGTCTTGGCGCTGGGCGCGGACCTGACCACGATGGATGAGGACGCGTTGGCGCGCTTTCGCAGGGGGAATATGGGGGTTGTGTTCCAATCTTTCCACCTGATCCCGACAATGACCGCGCTTGAAAACGTCGCCGTGCCTATGGAACTGGCCGGCGTCCCGGATGCGTTCGCCCGCGCCGAGGCGGAATTGCGCACCGTGGGGCTTGGTGTGCGCATGGACCATTACCCACGACAGCTTTCTGGGGGCGAACAGCAGCGTGTGGCGCTGGCCCGTGCCGCCGCACCGCGCCCGGCGATTCTTTTGGCGGACGAGCCGACCGGCAATCTGGACGGCACCAATGGGGCCGCGATTATGGATATGCTGTTTGGCCTTCGCGATCAGCATGGCGCGACACTCGTGCTTGTGACCCATGCGCCGGAGCTGGCGTCCCGGTGTGACCGGGTCGTCCGACTGGCCGATGGACGGATCGTCGGCGAAGACCGCATGAAGGCTGCAGCAGAATGACCGGTTGGCCCTTGGCTTGGCGTCTGGCGCGTCGCGAGTTGCGCGGCGGGCTGCGGGGCTTTCGCATTTTCCTTGCTTGTCTTGCGCTGGGTGTCATGGCGATTGCATCCGTTGGCATGGTTCGCGCCGCGATCGAGGCGGGTCTGCGCGATCAGGGCTCGATTCTGCTCGGCGGGGATGCACAGATGGAATTCACCTACCGCTTCGCTGGTGACGATGAACGTGCCTATATGGACGGCATCGCCACCTCCGTGTCAGCGGTGGTCGATTTCAGGTCAATGGCGGTTCGGGGCGATGACACCGCACTGACGCAAGTCAAGTCGGTTGACGGTGCCTATCCCTTGTTGGGCCAGGTCGTGCTGGAACCTGACGTTACACTTGCCGAGGCGTTCGCGCGGAAAGATGGTGTGCCGGGTGCGGTGATGGACCGCGTTCTGGCGGACCGTCTTGGCCTTGGCGTGGGGGACACGTTCCGTCTGGGTGTGCAGGACTTCCGGCTTGGTGCCATTCTATTGCGCGAGCCTGACAATGCGACGCAAGGCTTCGCTCTTGGTCCGCGGACCATGGTTCTGACGGAAGATCTGGCCCAGTCGGGTCTGATCGGGCCAGGGTCGCTGTATGAGACCAAATACCGAATGATATTGCCGCAAGGCACCAATCTGGATGCAGTGCAGGCGCAGACCGAAGCTGCCTATCGCGAAAAGGGCGTGCGGTGGCAGGACAGTCGTCGGGCCACACCCGGCGTTGAACGTTTTGTCGAACGCATGGGGTCGTTTCTGATCCTTGTAGGTCTTGCCGGCCTTGCCGTGGGTGGTGTCGGCGTCTCGGCGGCGGTGCGTGCCTATCTGGATGGCAAAGTCTCTACCATTGCGACCTTGAAGACGCTGGGGGCCGAAGGTCGGACCATCTTTCGCGTCTATCTGCTTCAAATTGCGGTTCTGGCCGGTCTTGGCGTCTGCATCGGTTTGGTCTTGGGCGTTGCCATTCCGATGGCGCTGGCCCCGGTCATTTCCGCTTCGCTTCCGCTGCCGGTGGTGTTTGCACCCTATCCGTTGCCTTTGGCAGAAGCGGCATTCTACGGCCTGATCACGGCGCTTTTGTTCACGCTGTGGCCGCTGGCGCGGACCCAGAACGTGCGGGCGGCGGCGTTGTATCGCGGCGCAGGACGTGATGGTTGGGCGGGTTGGCCGGCAGCTTTCGCGGTCACCGGTCTGCTCGCGCTGCTGGTCGGGGGGGCTGTCTGGTTCTCGGGTGTTCCGCAATTGGCGCTTGGGTCTGCCGGGGGCATTGCTGCTGCACTCTTGGTTCTGGCCGGAGCGGCGTGGCTGTTGCGAAAGGGTGCCAACCGCTTGGCGCGGTCGGTTCTGGCGCGGGGGCGTGTGGCTCTGCGTCTGGCGCTATCCGCAATCGGCGGTCCGCGGGCCGAAGCAACCTCGGTCGTATTGTCACTCGGGCTTGGCCTGTCGGTTCTGGCGGCCGTTGGCCAGATCGACGCCAATCTGCGGCTGGCGATTGCGCAGGATCTGCCCGAACGCGCGCCGTCCTATTTCTTTGTCGATATTCAGCCTGACCAGATCGACGGCTTTCTGGCACGGGTGACCGAAGACCCCGCCGTGTCCAAAGTCGAAAGCGCGCCGATGCTGCGTGGCGTTGTGACCCAGATCAATGGTCGTCCCGCGCGTGAGGTGGCGGGCGAGCATTGGGTGGTGCGCGGCGACCGGGGTGTGACCTATGCTGCAACCCCGCCCGAGAATACGACGATCGTTGCGGGAACATGGTGGGCGGCCGACTACACTGGCGACCCGCAGGTCAGCTTTGCTGCTGAAGAGGCTGCCGAAATGGGTCTGGCTTTGGGCGACACCATCACCACCAACATTCTGGGACGTGACATCACCGCCACCATCACCAGCTTCCGTCAGGTCGATTTTTCTACTGCGGGCATGGGCTTTGTGATGACCTTGAACCCAGCGGCTGTTGCGGGGGCACCCCATACCCACATTGCCACCGTCTATGCCGCACCGGAGGCCGAGGCTGCCTTGTTGCGTGACCTGTCGCGGGCCTATCCAAACATCACGGCGGTTCGCGTCAAGGATGCCATCGAACGCGTCAGCGAAGCCTTGGGGGCAATAGCCACAGCCACCGCTTGGGCGGCGGCGGCTACTCTCATGACGGGCTTTGTTGTCTTGATCGGTGCCGCTGCTGCTGGGGAACGCGCGCGGGTGTATGAGGCTGCTGTGCTGAAAACACTTGGGGCGACACGCGGTCGGATCTTGGCGAGTTTTGCCTTGCGCTCGGCCCTGATGGGAGCGGCAGCGGGACTTGTGGCGATCGTCGCGGGGGGGCTGGCCGGTTGGGCGGTGATGACTTTCGTGATGGACAGCACCTATCGCTTTGAGCCCGTCTCCGCACTGGCCATTGTGCTCGGGGGTGTGATCGCAACACTGGCTGCGGGACTTGCCTTTGCGCTGCGCCCGCTGGCCGCCCGACCCGCACAGGTGCTGCGCGCGCAGGACTGACCCGGACAATAGATCAGGAGTGCAAGCCCAACAGGTCGGGCAGGGCGTCCATCGTGATGAACGCTTCAGCCCCTTCGGCCATCAACCGCTCAGCGGGGGTGTGCGCGGCATAGCCAAGGCAGCGCATCCCGGCAGCCTGCGCTGCGCGTGCGCCTGTCGGGCTGTCTTCGATCACCACGCAGTCTGATGGTGCAACCCCCAAAGCCTGCGCTGCATGCCAATACAGATCAGGCGCGGGTTTCGGACGCCCAAGTGTCTGACCGGAATACAAATGGCCCTTGAAGCGGGCAATCAGACCAGGATGCTGGCCCAGAGTCACCTGCATTTTCTGGTCGCTGCCATTCGATCCCATCGCAAAAGGAATACCGGCGGCATCCAGCGCGTCCAGCACATCCAGAATACCGGGAACAAGCGGCGTGCCCTCGGCCAGATGCGCATAGAGCCTGCCATAGAAAGCATCGACCCAGTCCTCGGGCAAATTCGCCCCAGCGTGCCGCGCCCGCTGCGCTACATCTACCATGGTGCCACCGATGAAATCGTGCGCGATAGCTTCGTGCGTCAAGTGCAAGCCATGGGCGGCAAATTCACCAACCAACAGGTCAAAGGTCATGCCCTCGCTGTCAACAACGACGCCGTCACAATCAAAGATCACGGCCTTTGGGGTCATTCCTGTGTCCTTAATATGGTGACGACTGTATCGCCGTATCTGCGTTGATCGACCAGGTCAAACCCCGAAGGCGGGACCGGGGCGGTGCCTTCTTCCCAGACCACCATGGCGGAAGGGGCAAGCCATGCCCCTGCCGCACAGGATGTCAGCGCCCGTTCGCCCAAGCCTTTGCCATAGGGCGGATCAAGGAAGATCAGGTCAAATGCAGCCCCGCGGTTCACTCCCATCTGTGTGGCATTGCGGCGCCATACTTCGGTTTCCCCCGTGGCTCGCATCAGGTCGATGTTGCGCTTCAGCAGCGCCCGGGCTGTTGCCCCGTCATCGACAAAGGCTACCAAAGCTGCCCCGCGCGACAGCGCCTCCAGCCCCAGCGCACCGGTCCCGGCAAACAGGTCAAGCACCCGCGCACCCTGCACCGGATTGTCATAGCCACCGTTCAGCAGAAGGTTGAAAATGGCTTCCCTCACGCGGTCTGAGGTGGGGCGCAGATGTGCCTGAGCATCACCGGTGCCGACCGGGGCCAGATGCAGTCCACGCGCCCGCCCACCGATGATCCTCACCTGAGCAGTGCCTTCAGGTCGGTCGCCGGGTCGGCCACAACATCTGGCGTGGGAGATTTCCCGGCCTCGATCAGGCGTTTGCCAACCATATAGGCGCGGGCATCGTTCATCGCGTCCAAGGCCAGCAGGCGGTCGTCCTGATAATACCAGAATGAGACCGAACCTGCGTCACCCTTGCGGGTCACGATCCTGTTGTACCCGGTGTTCAGACCGGCAATCTGCAATTTGCAGTCATATTGATCGGACCAGAACCACGGGGTCGCCTGATAAGGCGTACCTGCCCCCAGAATATTTGCCGCTACCACTTCGGCCTGATCAATCGCATGCCCCACAGATTCAAGCCGCAACCGCCCACCCTGCCAAGGAAACGATGCGCAATCGCCCGCTGCCCAGACATTTGGGGCCGAGGTGTGGCCCAAATCGTCAGTCGCAATGCCATTGTCGATCGCAAGCCCGGCTGCTTCGGCCAAAGCAATGTTCGGGACGATCCCCACCCCGACGATAACGAAATCCGCAGGGATCTCGCGCCCATCGGACAGGCGCGCAGCCGTTACACGGTCGTCTCCCATCAGCCGCTCCAGCCCGGTGGATTCAAGGATTTCAACGCCATGAGACTGATGCAAAGCCCGGAAATAGTGTGATGTTTCCGGCGACGCCACCCGATGCAGGATGCGCGGGGCCATTTCCAGAACCGTGACATGCAAGCCAAGTTTTGAGGCAACCGCCGCTGCCTCAAGCCCGATATAGCCGCCGCCGACTATGACGACACGACGTCCCGGTTGGAATTCGCCGCGCATGGCGTCCACGTCGGCCAAGGTGCGCACCGTATAAACCCCGGCCAGATCACCCCCGATCGACGCAGGCAAACGGCGTGGCGTCGATCCGGTCGCAAGCGCCAATGCGTCATAGCCGATGACATCACCCGCGACCGTCACAGTTTGGGCGGCGGTGTCGATGGTCGTGGCGGGCTGACCAAGGTGCAAGGTCACGCCCTGTTCTGCCCAGAATTCTGGTGCGCGCAGCCATAGCCGCTCTGCCTCCATCTGCCCCAGCAGATAGGCTTTCGACAGCGGCGGGCGCTGATAGGGCGGGGCGGGCTCGTCACCGATCATGGTGATCGGGCCCTTGTGACCCAAGCCGCGCAATTTAGCCGCCAATGCCGCCCCGGCCTGACCCGCGCCAATGATTACCACATGCATGGCCAATTCCTCTGGTCGCCAACGGTGCGGACCCTATATCTAGCCACAGATCAAACGCAACGCGAGAGGGACGATTTCATGACGATTTCTGTGGGAGATACACTTCCAGAGGCCAATCTGATCCGACTTGGTGACAGTGGGCCAGAATCCGTGTCGCTGCATGCCTTGACGAAGGGGCGCAAGATTGCACTGTTTGCCGTTCCGGGGGCGTTTACCCCGACCTGTCATTCGGCGCATGTGCCCAGTTTCATCCGCACAAAGGATCAACTGAAGGCCAAAGGCGTTGACGAGATCATCTGCGTAAGCGTGAACGATCCCTTTGTGATGAAGGCATGGGGTGAGGCGACGGGTGCAACTGCCGCTGGCCTGACGATGCTGGCCGACGCTGACAGCAGCTTTACCAACGCAATGGGCCTTGCGTTCAGTGCGCCTCCTGCGGGCCTGATCGAGCGGTCGCAGCGATACGCTTTGTTTGCCGACGATGGCGTGGTCAAGATCCTGAATCTGGAAGAAGCGACTGGCACATGTGAAACCTCGGGCGGCGAGGCCCTTCTGGCGGCGATCTGACGAACCTTCGTGAAAAGCGCCCATCAGTTGGGCGCTTTTCAATATCCGGCGATCCGATCCATGCGCGTGGCCAGTTCGACATCCAGATGCGTTAGACCTTTTGCATCATGCGTTGTCAGCGTGACATGGACGGTGCGATAGACGTTGGACCATTCCGGGTGGTGGTTCAGGGCCTCGGCCTCGTCGGCGACTTTGGTCATGAAGGCAAAAGCCTGTTTGAAATCGCGGAACAGGAAGGTCTTGGTCAGAGCATCCCTGTTGCCCGCCATTGCCCAGCCTGTGCCGAAAAGCGGCAAAAGGCTGGTTCGGTCCAGTTTTTTCGATCCTGTCATGTCAATCCTCTGAGTTCACCCGGCGGAACGGCCCATATTGGGTCAGAACCTCGATTTCTTCGTCCACGGCCCGGCGTTCTTCGCGCAGATATCGCGCGACCGCAGTGCGAAAGCCGGGGTCTGCGATCCAGTGGAGGGAATGGACCGGTGTCGGCAGATAGCCACGGGCGAGTTTGTGTTCGCCTTGCGCCCCGGCCTCGACCCGATGCAGGCCGTTGGCTATCGCCCAGTCGATCGCCTGATAATAGCACAGTTCGAAATGCAGACAGGGGTGGTCCTCGACGCAACCCCAGTAGCGTCCGAACAGGGTGTCACGCCCGATGAAGTTCAGTGCACCCGCAACTGGTCGGTCGCCATCAAGCGCCAGCACCAATAGCATGTCGTTGCGCATGGTATCATGGAGCCGGGTAAAGGCCGCGCGGGTGAGATATGGGGTTCCCCATTTGCGCGCGCCGGTGTCTTGGTAAAACTGCCAGAAGGCATCCCAATATCTGGGCTCGATTTGGTCTGCGGTCAGGGCACGAAGGGTCAGTCCGCTGGCCTGCGCGGTTTCACGCTCTTTGCGGATCATCTTGCGCTTGCGGCTGGACAGCTGCGCCAAAAACTCATCGAAGGTGGCGTAACCCTTGTTTTCCCAATGGAATTGCTGTGTTATCCGGTGCAGCGTGCCGTCAAGCCCGGCCAAGGCTTCAGCCTCGTCTTCCGTGCAAAAAGTTGCGTGCAGGGACGACAGACCGTTCCGGCGCGTCACGGAAATCGCAGCGGACAGCAGTGTGGCGCGGTGGTTGTCCGGGCCAAGAAAGCGGCGACCGGTGGCGGGTGTGAAGGGCACCGCAATCTGAAGTTTGGGATAATACTGCCCGCCGGCCCTCTCGAATGCCTGCGCCCAGCCATGGTCAAAGATATACTCGCCCTGGCTGTGGCCTTTCGCATAGAGCGGCGTGGCGGCAACAATCTTGCCGGCGTCTCGCAACACCAGCGGATGCGCTGTCCAGCCCGTTTTCCCCCCGGTCGAACCGGAGACTTCCAGTGCATGCAAAAAGCGATGCGTGGTGAAGGGGTCGATGGGCCGCCCGGTTGCCTGCTCTGGAGCGGCGACCGCGTCCCAGTCTGTGGCGGCAATGTCGGACATGCTGTCGTGAAGGGTTATGTCCGTCATTCCGCTTTCCGTAGTTGCATGCAGACATGCCGACAGATCCGACCTGTCCGCTGGTCCGAACCAAACACTGGAGCGCTCTCTTGCCTGGTCAAGCGGGGATCGGACTCAAATAGCCTTCAAACGTCACATTTGCAGCAATCTTGCGCACAAGACGTTCCTGCTCGGATGATCTGATGGTCCAGCACAGTATGGGAACACCGGCAGCGCGCAGATCCAGAACTCTTGGCCGGGCCAGATCGTCACCCTGATGGCTGATGAAACAGGCACCGACCCGGTCGAAATCCGGAATGTCGCGCAGCCTGTCACAGATGTCGGCGGGCAAAGGGGCCCAATCTGCAGGATCAAAGGCCGACGTCGTCAGCCCGCGCGGCAGATCGGGCGCAAGCCGCGCCATGTGGGCAATCGAATGGGGATTGAACGACATCACTGCGGCGTCACCGTGATAGCCCGACAGGGCTGCCGCCGTCGCGGCCTCTAGCCGACCGTCGGTTTCGGCCATCAGGTCGGTCTGGTCCTTTATCTCGATCAGCAGTGGCACGCGCCCGGCCACCATCGCCAACACCTGATCCAGTGTCGGAATGGTGTCAGGACCGCCGCTTAGCCTGATGTTGCCCAAGTCAGTTGCGGTTCTGGTCGAAACCCGACCGGTCTGATCCGTCAGGCGCTCAAGGGTTTCATCGTGAAATACCATGGCGTGCCCGTCGGCAGACAGTTGCACGTCGATTTCAATCGCATAGCCCGCAGCCACCGCTGCCCGTATTGCGGCGGGGCTGTTTTCGATGCGCGCATCGGCCCGGTCATGAAGCGCGCGATGCGCGATGGGCAGGCGCAACAGGGTTTGTGGCAGGGAGGGCTGCATGGGGTTCGGCTCAAGCGATTTCGAAGATGGCTTCGATTTCTACGGCCACGCCAAATGGCAGGGAGGCCGCCGAGACCGCGGATCGGGCGTGGCGGCCTGCGTCGCCAAGGGCGGCCACAAAGAAATCCGACGCACCGTTGATCACCTTGGGTTGGTCGGTGAAGTCGGGTGTTGAATTCACGAAGCCGACAAGTTTCACCAGCCGCACCATCCGGTCGATGTTGCCGCCTGTGGCCACCTTCAGCTGTGCCAGCAGTGACACGGCGCAGGCCTTGGCGGCTTCGGCCCCCTGTTCAACCGTCAGGTCTGCCCCAAGTTTGCCCTTGATCATGCCATCAGCGTTCTGGCTGATCTGTCCCGAGATATAGACCGTGTTTCCGCTGATCACCCATGGCACATAATTTGCCGCAGGAGCAGGAGCATCGGGGAGGGTAACACCCAGTTCAATCAGACGGGTTTCGATCTTCGACATCGGACTCTCCATTCAGTTTGCCGCAGGCTAACGATGGGGCGGTGCCGCGGCAAGGTCAGGTTTCGGTGATGCGCTGCCGTCCGTTACGCCCTGTGTGACCAGTTTGCATGGGGATTTCGATCTTGGGCGCTTTCTGCTTCGTGCCAGCATACCAGCCTCACGCCTTGGGGGCGAAAATCGCGCACAGGCAGAAGAAGTGACAACGTCTCGTTGTATTCGGGGGCGGCGGTCTATATCACTTGTATCCCATAGGCATGGAATTGGCCGACCGCATTTTGGCAGGATTTTTGGGTGTGACCCTGATGACTTCATCTTCCAACTCGACACCTGACGGTGCACTGATGCGACGCGGCGCGCTGATTTTGGTCGGTTTGCTTGTGCTGGCTGGCTGTGCACAAAAGCCCGCGCCTCATGGGTTCAATGATCCGCTCGAAGCGAACAATCGCCAGATCCACGACTTCAACCGCAGCGTTGACACTGCCATCCTGCGCCCGCTTTCCAGCAGCTTTGGCAAAGGCCCGCCCGGACCGATCATGCAGGGCGTTATCAATTTTGCGCAGAATCTTGATGCCCCCGGTGCGGTGGTCAACAACCTGCTGCAAGGCCGCCCGCATTTCGCGCTTGAAAACACCCTGCGCTTTGCCCTGAACACCACCGTCGGTCTTGCTGGTCTGTTTGACCCGGCCGGCGCCATGGGTCTGCATGGCAAACCCACGGATTTCGGCGAAACCCTGCACGTCTGGGGCGCGGGAGAGGGGAACTATGTCGAACTCCCCTTCCTTGGTCCGTCTACAGAACGCGATGTGGTCGGAAAGATTGTCGATGTCGGTCTGAACCCGTTGCGCTATGTTTTGCCAAAGCCGGAAAAGAACATCGTGCCGGTTGCAAAATTGGCATCAAGTCTTGGTGATCGGGCGCGCTATTCCGAAACCGTCGACTCGGTCCTATATGACAGTGCGGATAGCTATGCGCAGGCTCGCCTGCTGTATCTGCAAAACCGCCGCTTTCAACTGGGGCAAACCACTGGCGACGCCGGGGATGACGCCTTTGAAGACCCGTATGAGGATATCTATGGCGAATGACAGGCTGATCATCACACGTCGCGGTTTTGGCATCGGGCTGGTCGGCGGTGCCGCAGCCCTTGCTCTTCCCCTGCCTGCCGTCGCCCTGACGGTCGATCAGGCGCGCACGCTGGTGGGCAAGGCGGTGGCAGATGTGAACGCCACGATCAATTCGGGCAAGTCCGCAAGTGCCATGTATGGCGATTTCGAGCGCATCTTCAGCCGCTATGGCGATGTGCCCACCATCGCCCGGTCCGCGCTTGGCCCGGCCGCGCGGTCGGCGTCAAGCGCCCAGCTTTCCGCATTTACCAAAGCGTATCAAAGCTACATCTCCCGCAAATATGGCGCTCGATTCCGCGAATTCATCGGCGGTCAGATCGAGGTTACCGGTGCCCGCGCGGTGAAATCCTATTTCGAAGTCATTTCGGTGGCGAAACTGCGTGGTCAAGCGCCGTTTGATCTGCGCTGGCATGTGTCTGACAAGTCGGGCAAGGATCTTTTCTTCAACATCGTTATTGAAGGCGTGAATATGCTGGCAAGTGAGCGGACAGAAATCGGTGCGATGCTTGACAAACGCAAGGGCAACATTGACGCGCTAATTGCAGATCTCAAGAAAGTATAGGCCATCTGGGACAGGTTGCGCGGGTGGCTATACCTGAGCAAATCTGCCCCTGCCTGAATTGGAATGGCCCCAACTTGGGGCCATTTTAATTTC
>JBKBOF010000001.1:0-158735 GCA_046294955.1 Paracoccaceae bacterium | reverse complement strand
CGTGCCGCCCATCGATCATGTCGATCAAGCGCGGGCGCAGCAGGTCATCTTGCTCCGGGAAACGCGGACGGTGCTTCATGGCCAGAACCGAAATTGCAGGGTTTCGCCCGCAATCATACAAAATCCTGCAGTCAGAGGCGAGAGAAACAGTCCTGTTTCAACGCGAAATCAATGGCATGAGGATTGTTCAGGGTGAACTAGTCTAGTCCGCTGTTCTGACAGGGGCGCTGAAAGAAAGGAAATTGGACCGGTCGGATCGGGTTTGGTGCCAACGTATGAGCTATAGAATTCCATTCTATAACTCATGATGCGCAGAGATCGGCGCGGCTTGCTTTGCGCCCGCACTCCCCACCGCCCTTAATCGCCTCGCCTGCAGTCAGATCAAGTGTGTCAGGCGGCCTCGGTCATCGGCTCGTAACGCACCTCTGCCATGGCCCCGTCCAGCCAAGCGGGCTGCACATCGCCGTTGTTCCATTGGTAGAGGTAGCCCACCAGATTGTCGGTCTGCTTGCACAGGATACGCATGATCGGTTCGCCAGTGAGGCGGGGCGTGGGGGTCATGGTGCACTCCTCTTACTCGGACCTCGAAACTGGTGAAAAAGGAGGCCTCAACATTCGTGTAGGCGGTGTTAAATGCTGAATGCTGCAACTGCAAGATGTGGACAGCAGCTTTGGCAAAAATCTACCGATGAAAAGACAAGTTATCTTTATAGTCAGGTTGTTGGCGTATCATTTTCTGTTTTTGGCACTGCAGCACGAACGGCAATCTCGTCCAGAAGTACATCAATCTCGGCCCAGACACAGGGTTCGACCTGGCCGCGGATCAGGGTCCATTTGCTCAGGACATCGAGGGGGTCATGGGCGTGCAGCAGGGCTGCCAGAGCACCGGCATCGACGGCCAATGATGTGCGCGCGCGCCACTCGGTGATCCGTGTCCGCTGCTCTTCAGACGGTGGGACAAACTCCGGCCTGAGTTGCCAGTCCCTGACCGCGCGGCGCAGGGCGGCGCGGATGACATGGGCGGGATCGACGCCGCAGTCGATCAGGGCTTCCTCCTGCCGTTCCAGCGCGTTCACCCGGATGTCGATCTTGCGGGTGGCCGGAATGCGTCGGACCTTGGGCGACGTGGCCATGGCTGGTGTTGCGATCTCTGCCGCGGCTTCCTGTCTCGGCTGGGGTGCTGGCGCGGATGGCATGCCTCGTTCCGGCGCAAGGGCATCTTCCACCACAAAAGCCTCGGCGCTCCCAGACCTCGGGAATGCCTCAACCCGTTCCGCTTCTTCCCTTCCCGGGTCTTTCTCCCCCTCCGGTCGCAGGGATGCGGCATAGGCCGGGTCGGGCCGGGTGATGGTCGGGATCTTCTTTCTCACCGCCTCGTCCTCACGCAGCCAGGATGTTGTTGAGGATGTCAGTTGCCTCTTCAAGGGCCTCGACCACGTGGCGCACATGCGGGCGCATGAGGGGGTTGGGATCGGCCTGCTTCTGCAGGGCGATGGCGTGAAGCAGGCCCTTCTCGTCCATCTCCTTGTAGACATTGCGGCGCATCATCACGGTCTCGACCACGGGAAACCGGGCGATTGCCGCTTCGATCAGGGCGGCATCTGCGCGCGTGGCCTTCGGGTCGACCATGTTCAGAACGACATGGTGGTGCGGCAGGCTCGCCGGGTTATCGACGCGTGCGCGCAACCGTTCGAACCAGTCGGCAGTCTGCGCGCCGACATCAAGATCCGAGGTCGAAAGCATGACGGGTGTGACGATGTGATCAGCGAGAACAGCGATCCCGTCCGACCATTCCGCGCCGACGCCCGCCGTATCGATGAAGATGAAATCCGCTGAGTCAGCCGCATAGACCTGCTCGATCCTGCGATCGACACCCCCGACGCTCTCGACTGTCGCCGAGCGCAAGAGTGGTGATCCCAGACCCGCTGCTTCCGCCCGTTTGTGCCAGGTCCCAAGCACACCGGTACTGTCGGTGTCGATCAACAGCACCCGACGCCCGGCGGCCACGGCAGCGCTGATCAGGGCGCGCGAGAGCGTGGTTTTGCCACTCCCCCCTTTTCGGGCCATCGCGGCAATGACCACGAGATTGTCGTTCGGCATGATCTGCGCCCTCTCACAATAATAGTGTAACGCGACGAAAAGATTTTAACGTCGGTAATCGCTGAGGGAGTCGCCGTCAAGCAGATGACGCGATGCAACCTGCGCAAGACGCGTTGCGCGCAGCAATGGACGGGTGCCATTCGCCATTTTGCAGTCCGCGGATCGCAACAGACGGGATGCAGGTGCCATCTGACGCGGTGCAGAAGGCGCGGTGCAGATGCCACAAGACGCGTGCCATTGCGCATCTGACAGATGACGCGGTGCAGATGACGGGATGCGGGATGCATCCGGCGTGATGCACAGGACAGGATGCGCGGTGCGGTGTGCATCTGCCAGTTTCCCTTCGGCAGAAGACGCGATGCGGGGTGCATGAGACATCCTGCAAAGGACGCGATGCGTGTTGCCGAAGACACGCGACGCGATGCAGGGAACGCGGGACGCGTTGCATTGAGCGCGATGCGCGCTGCATTTGACAAAGGACGTCAAATCGGCCCGCGAGGCCGATTTTCTACATTGAGTACAAGCCCTTGATGCCTTCTCCGCTTGTGCTGGGAGAAGGCGGGCTTGTACGAAGTTGGCAAGAAATAGGAACGTATACTTCACATGGGTAGCACCCGCAGACTGACCGATCAGGATCGCCGACAGATCGTCCGGGAACGGGCGAAAGGCGTCGCTGTGCGCGATCTGGCCATCGCACTGAAGGTCTCGCCCAAGACCGTCTACAACGTGCTGAGCCATGGCCGATCCGCTGTCTCCGCCAATGACAGCCGGACCCGGGTGCTGACGATGCGGGTCACCGAGCGCGATCTTCGGGGCTTTGATGCCGCCCTCTCGCGTCGCGGTATTACCCATCGGTCAGACGCCATGCGCTGCCTGATGCTGGCCGCCGACGACCTCCTGCGCCCGGATGAGGACATGACGGCGGAACTGCGGAGCTTAAGCGCGGGGCTAAACCGCGTCGGCAACAACGTGAACCAGGTCGCCCGACGTCTGAACGAGGCGAAGCTCAAGGGCGAGCGTCTGCCCTATACACCCGCCAGCCATGCCGAGATCCGCGATCTCGCCGTGCTCGTTTTTGAACTGGCCGACCAAATCCAGGAGATGTTCCGTGCACGCCGCCGCGTGCTGAACGTTGAGGTCACCAAGGCCCTCGCCGGTCTGGCGCGGCCAGAATTGCAGCAAGTGGCGGGGCATGGCGCGGAGTGAGGCCCGCGGTGTCGGGCCCGCCCTCTTCGATCGCGACTGGAGCCGTGTCTCCGGCAGCTGGCAGGGGCTTGCGAAGGGCGCGCAGATGGTGCGCGCGGCGCGGGGCTATTCGCCGGCCATCTTCAAGCCGATCTCGAAAGGCGGCTGCCATACCGGCGCGCAGCTGAAGGCCCAGCTCACCTACCTCACCACCAAGTCGAGCCACATCCTCGACAGCCGTGGCACCCATGATGGCAAAAAGACCCTGTCCGAGGCCGAGGTCGACCGGGTGGTGCGGCGCTTCGAGAACCAGTGGGGTGAGCGGCACAGTCCCAAGCTTGGCCATACCTCGCATCTCCTGATGGCCTTTCCCGTCGGCACCAGCGGCGAAGAGGCGCGCGCGATCACTGAAACTGTCTGCGAGCGGTTCTTTCAAGGCGAGGGGTCGCAATTCGACTATATTGCTGCAATACATCAAGATCGCGCGCATCCACATGCGCATATCGTTCTGAACCGCCGCAGCAAGGATGGCGAAATGTTCTTTCTCGGAAAGGATCACCACTTCAACTACGACGCCTTCCGGGTGGCGATGGTCGAGGCGGCAGGGGTCCACGGGATCCGGCTCGAGGCGACACGGCGTCTTGACCGGGGCGTCACGACCTACCGCGCCGAGATAGACGAGGTCTACAAGGCCCGTGACGAAGGTCGGCCGCCGGTCGAGCGCCAGCGCACGGGTGCCGATCTGGCCGCAGCACTCCAGACGGTGGCGCAGAGTGCGCTGACCTATCGGGGTTTGGCAGCCGAGGCGTCCCGGTCGAACTTCGATGACGTGGCCGAGGCGCTCGAGCGGGCCAGCACCATCCTTGCCAGTGGCGGCTCAATTCAACCTGATGGAGCCATTTACATGTCCGACGACGAGACTGCGTTTGATACGCTGATCACCGAGTTTTCTCAAAACATCCGCCAGATCGAAACGGCGATCGACCGGGCGCCTGCGTCCGAGCGGCCAGAAATCGAGCGCAAGCTCACCGATGTGCTGGCCTCGGTCGCGCATCTGAACCCGCTCGGGGACCGCTCGACAGCACTACTTGATGCGCCCTCCCCAGACGGTATCTATGCGCGCGCCAATATGCGCGAAGACCAGATGGCGCGTCTCGACGACGGGGATGTGAAGTCACGGCTCACGGAGGCACTGCAGGGCACGGGCATCGATCCGGAGGCCGTCGCCGCCCGCATGCGCGAGGGTGCCGGCAACGCAGCCCTCGAACGGCAGTGGCTGGCGCAGGATCTGCGCGCCATCGCCAAGGCGGGCGACCTCGATCTGGAAAAGGGCGAGGATCGCGAGGAGGCGCTCGACCGGCTGGAAGCCGTTCATGTCCGCCTGGGCGATACTCTGACCGATGCGCGCATCCTGCGGGCGGTCGACGATGTCGATGAGGCGGAGGATGCCGAGGTTTCGCTGGCCGAGCGTCTGACGCTGTCCGAGCGCGATCTCGTTGACGAGCGGCCAGACGTGTTCGCCCCGTCCGAGCGGCAGGACTTCCAGCAGCTGGTCGCCCAGTTCCGCCGGACGGATTTTGACCACCCGTTCTCGGACGACCCTTCCGTGCGCAGGGCGGGTGCTGTCGAGGTCGAAGAGGCGCGCGCTGCCTTCAACGCCTATGCACAGCGATCGCCCGATCACGCCGAACTGGCCTCCATGGCCTGGGACAAGATCACCGACAGCCGCAAGCCGCAGGAGTTCGCCGTCGAGGAAAAGGACCGCACGCTTCACGCCGGCGACATGGATCTCGCTTTGCGCGATCCTTCGCAACATCTTGGCCCCATCACCGAGGACATGCGCACGCTCGCGCTCTACCGCACGGAAATGCCCGATGAAGAATTCGGCGCGGCGGTGCAGGAAGAGATCAACAATCTGCGCGCCATGGGGGCGTCGCGCGCCTATATCAGCGAGCGAAGTTTTGAGATCGAGGACCAGGCGCGGCAAGACTATGCCGAGCGGCGCTTCATGGCCGAGACCGCCCCCGACGTGGCGACGTTCCTGCGGCGGGCCGAGGCCGAGAATGGCACACCTCTCTCCGAGGCCGCGGGGCAGCGCCTGATCGAGCAGATCGACAGAAACCTCACGCCAGACGCGGTCGCGGCGCTGCGCGCTGGCAATGCCGAGGTTCTGGACAAGTTCAGTCAGGACCCGCTGCGGCAGTTGGAACTCGCCAAGGCCTATCTGGAGAGCAGCGAGGTGACCGCCCACGGCCCTGCCATGGAGCGGGTGCTCGACGCCATGGCCGAGGAGCAGATCGAGGCACAGCGCGCGCGTCATGTCGCGGCCCACGGCGAAAAGGGGATCACCCATGGATAAGGGCAAGATCGCGGGGGGCATCCTGAGCCTGACACTGGTCGGCCTCGCCATCGGTTATGTGGTGGCCACGGGCTATCTGACCATCCGCTATGGGCTGCCGACGCAAGCTTTCGACATCACCTTGCTTGCGCGGGAATACCGCGCGCTTGAGGCCACCGCCCCGAAAGACTTCCTCTGGGTGAACCTGATCCTCGCGGGCTTCGGCGTCGCAGCATTGCTGCTCAGCGTTACGCTTCTGGGGGAGGCGCTGACCAAGTTCGGCACGACGCATTGGCAGACCAAGCCTGAGATGAAGCGCAACGGCTTCTTCGCCAAGCCAGGCGGTGGGTTCCTGTTGGGCAAGCTCGGCCCCCCGAAATCGAAACGTCCCTTCCTTGTCTCGAAAACCTTCCCACATGCGCTGATCGTGGCCCCGACCGGCCGGGGCAAGGGCGTGGGCTTCGTGATCCCGAACCTGCTCACCTACAAGGGCTCGGCCGTGGTGCTCGATGTGAAGGGCGAGAACTTTCGCGAGACCTCGCGTTTCCGCGCCAGCATGGGCGACAAGGTGTTCCGGTTTGCGCCGACCGACTGGGACCGCCCGACGCATCGCTACAATCCGCTGGCGCGCATCGCCGCCATGACAAACCCCGACCGGCAGCAGATGGAGCTGAAGCTCACCGCCAAGCTCTTCCTGCAGACCGACAACGAAAAGCTGAGCGGGCTTCTGGCCGGGGGCATCGACCTCTTCGTGGCAGCCGGGCTTCTGGCCTTCGAGCGCGGTGTGCCGACCATCGGCGAGATCTACCGCATCACCGCCTCGGGCGGCGACAAGCAGAAGGAATACCTCAAGCGCGGGCAGGAGGTGAAAAACAGGTCGGCCAAGCTGATCTTCGAGCGCATGGCCTCGACCAACAACGACACCCTGACCTCGTACCTCTCGCTCCTGATGACCTCGGGTCTCGACACCTGGGACAACCGCGCCATCGACGCGGCCACCGCGACCTCGGACTTCTCCTTCCGGGACATCCGGCGGCGGCCACACGCGATCTACCTCGTGGTGGAATCCGAGATGATCCGCCCGCTTGCCCCGCTGATCCGGCTGTTCTTCTCGGACCTGATCGCGTCGCTACAGGCGCAAGAACCGGGGGACGACGAGCCCTGGCCGGTGATGATCATGCTCGACGAATTCGACCGCCTCGGAAAAATGCCGATCGTTGCCGAGAGCATCAAGACGCTGCGCTCTTTCGGTGGGAACCTCGCCATCGTCACCCAGACTATCCCGGCTCTAGACGAGATCTATGGCGAAAACACCCGCCGGTCGCTACAGGGCGGCGCAGGCGTGAAACTCTACCTCACCCCATCTGAGCAGAAGACCATCGAAGAATTAAGCCAGGCCGTGGGCAAGACCACCAAGCGCGTGGTCACCCGGTCCCGCGCCGTTGGTCGCAATCCATTCGAGGGTCGCAGTGTTTCCGAGCGGACCGAGGACACGCCGCTGCTGACCGAGGACCAGGCCCGGCGCATGGATCTGGACGAAGTGATCCTCGTGATCGACGCACAGATGCCGATCCGCGCACGGCGGATCAAGTATTTCGAGGACCCGGTGCTGAAAGTGCTGCATGCGGGTCAGGTGGGCAGCTTCCCGTACCCGGATGAGGACGGGTTGAGGCGGGATCGGCAGATGACCGAGACCCGCGAGACCGTGGAGAAGCTGAAGCAGGAACTGCAGGAGGTGCGGGCGGCTGCGGGGGCGCAGGGGAGTAGGACTGTGGCGTCCGCCACACCGGCAACGGAAATACAGGTTTCGAAGCCCGAGCTGTCAGGTCGCGCGCGAGGCCGAGCAGCACGCGCTGCGGCGGGCGGCGGTGGGTCAGGTCAGTTGTCGGTCGATCTGGCGGGACTGGGGATTAATAGGGCAGACAGGACCGAGCTGGCGGCGGCTGTTCAGACGACGAGGGCGATCATCGCTGATTATGCGTGAGCGGCCCTAAAGCGGACGACCAGACTGTTGCTTGAGGTTCGTCATAGCAGCCATTTAAGGATAGCACAGGATGCGTCGGAATGCATCAGAGGCTATGACGTCTTTGCCGCAGCATGACTGTCGGCATTTCTCGACTGAGAAATTGCAGGCTGCGTCCGCAACCTGCGCATCTCTCCGACAAGTGTGCGCAGCCATCTGTGCGTTGGCGAATGTTGCGATCGTTCATGCCAAAGCTGATAGAATTGGATGAGCGGATATTCGATCGGGCATTCGATGATCGCCACTGGTAAAATATCAACAAAATGCTCTGCGTAGTGGCGCGTTACCGTGAAAACAAGGTCGGTATCCGGAAGCAGATAGGGCGCCATCGAGAAATAAGAGGTCACAACCCGCCGTTCCCGCGTGAGGCGCTGGCCGCTCAGATGCGTTTCAACCACGCCGCGCTGACGAATTGCATAGTCGGAGGGGGCGACATGATTGGCGGCCAGATAATCCTCGCGCGCAGGGGGCTGACGCGTGAAAGGATGGGCGGCATCGACCAGACAAACGAAATGATCCTCGAACAGTACCGAAATTCGCAAATGAGGCGGCGGCGTGGGCCAGTTGCTGATCACCAGATCTGCGGTGCCACTCGCCAAGGCACCTTCGAAATCAAACTCTGGCCCAAGTGCCTTGATGGCCAGTCGCGCAAGTGGTGCGCGTTTGCGAAACTCGCGCATGACGCCATTCAGCATCAGGGGGTGCATATGATCGGGCATCGCGATGGTAAAAGTCTGGCGGCTTTCGGAGGGATCGAAGTCATCTGGCTGAACAAGAAGCGAGTCGAGATCGGTCAGCGCCTGGTTTGCGGACCGGCGCAGAATTTCGGCCCGCTCGGTCAATACCATACCTCCTTGTCCACGCACCAAAAGCGGGTCACCGAAGATATTGCGCAGTTGCTTCAGGATCAGGCTGGTCGCGGGCTGGGAGAGGTTCAGCCGCTCGGCTGCACGGGTCACGCTTGCCTCTTCCAGCAAGACCAGCAGCACACGAAGCAGGTGACCACTCAGCGGGTTCTCTCGGCTTGGCATGAGCGGACCCGTTGGTTTGAGTGTTGCTATCAAAGGCTGACATTTGCAAAGACGGATATCAACAGGAAACCTGATCCGCCTTGCTGCGCTGCGCACTTCGCAGGCCCCATTGTCAACAGACAGGCATGTGCGCAGAGTTGGCACGGAAATTCGTTTTCATTCGCAGGCACGCGAAGCATGAGAAGAGTGCAGTTTTCGCGCGGCGCCCGCACAATAATCATATAAGTCAATAATTAAACAAAACCGACTTTCTGAGCCAGCGCCTTCATGATGAAAAACTGGTCCGATCTGATCCCAAATTTTTGGCGAGGCAGCGCGTCAATCTAAATCTGCTTTATCGTCAGCCTGTTAGAACAAGGCGACCACCGCCATCGTGACGGTATTTGCGAAACAATATAAGATGAATTTGCAGAAACAAATATGCGAGCAGTGGATGACGGGCCTAAAGAAGGAAGAGAACCTCATCCCAGGAGACTTGCCCATGTCCTTTTCCCTTCGTCTTCTCGCTGCGGCTTGCGCTCTTGCCGCCGCGCAACCTGCACTAGCTCAAGATGTCCGCTGGTTGACCCAGACCCAGCCCAACAATTCGCAGTATCCGACCGAGATCGCCGCGATCGAGGCAGCGACCGCCGTTGGGTTCGCGGTAAGCCGCAACGAGTTTCAGGTTCTGGGCCTGAACCTGGCTGATGCGCTGCGCATGGCCAGCACAGGCACTTTCCAAATCGTCACCACCCAGATCGGCAGTGCGGCCAAGGATGATGCGTTTCTGGAGGGCATCGATCTGATTGGCGTTTCGACGAATATGGACGAGTTGAAGGTGGCTGTTGATGCCTATCGCAACGCATTCAATGATCGGTTGGAAGAACGCTTTGGCGTGAAGGCCCTCGCCATCTGGCCGTTTGGTCCGCAGGTGTTCCTGTGCAACCAGCCGATTGAAAACCTTGACAGCATGCGCGGGTTGAAGGTTCGTTCCTTCACGGCTTCGATGTCGACCTTGCTGGAAGATGTGGGCGCAACGCCCGTGACGCTCAGCTTCCCAGAAGTTTATCCCGCCCTGCAGCGCCGTGTGGCCTCCTGCGGTGTGACATCGCCCACCTCGGCCAATACAGGTAAATGGCCCGAAGTGACGACCCATGTCTATCCGCTGGCCGTGTCCGGTTCGGTGCAGGCGCATATCGTCAATCTGAACTGGTTCAACGCGCTGACCGCAGAACAGCAAGCCGCCCTGACGGGGGTGATGTCGGACATGGAAACCGCGTTGTGGGACCTCGCGACAACAACCAACGACACCGCTTTGGCCTGCACCACGGGCGGCGACTGTCCCGAAGGTGGCATCTACACAGCCTATGACCTGACGCTGGTGTCTGTCTCCGATGCGGACAAGTCACGGGTCAGTGATATTGCCAAGGCCAAAATCCTGTCGGAATGGGCGGGCCGGTGCAGTGCGACATTCTCCGAGTGCGCCAAAGTGTGGAATGAAACCATTGGTGCCGCCCGTGGGCTGAGCATCGAGTGAGACCAGGCCATTGCAGAGGGAGGCCCCGATGACGACCCCGCTTGCACTTCGCCTGCTGGACCGTGTCACCGTCATCCTTGCGCTGGTCGCAGGGGTGGCGGTGGCCTTCCTCGCGTTTCTGATCGTATTCGACATCGTCGCGCGAAGCCTGTTCCGGTTTTCAGTACAGGGAACTGATGAACTGGGCGGGTACACTTTGGCGCTGACGGGCTCGCTTGGTCTTGCCTATACGCTGATCCGTCGGGGCCATCCGCGCATCGACATCGGATTTCGCTTTTTCCCCCTGAGAATGCGTCAAGTGCTGCATGTGTTGGCGCTGGCCACGCTGACTGTGTTCGCGCTGTTCATGACCCAGCACGCGATGAGCGAGTTTCGCTCTACGCTGGCCTTCGGGTCCGTGACGAACACACCGCTGAAAACACCCCTATGGCTGCCACAGCTTTTTTGGGTGACTGGCACCGGCTTCTTTGCGCTGACCGCTTTCATGCTGACCGTGCATGGTCTGTTTCTGATTGCCACGGGCAATGGCGCGCAGGTCGAAAAACGCTATGGCCCGGTGACCATCGAGGAAGAGCTGGAGGAATTCCTGCATTCTGATGCGCCGCCCAAGGGCAACATGGCCGAAAGGAAAGACTGATATGTTGGGTATCGAAGGGGCTGCCATCGGCTTTGGTCTGCTGCTGTTGCTGCTGTTTGTGGGCCTGCATATCGCAACGGCACTGATTGCAGTCGCAACCCTTGGGGCATGGTGGTTCTTTGGCACGACCATGTTCGCGCCATTTGGCACGATGATGTGGGGCACGCTGAACAACTTCTTGCTTCTTGCGATCCCGCTTTTTGTCTTCATGGGCGAGGTTCTGGTCCGCGGCGGCGTCACTCAACGGATGTATGCCGCGATTGCCGACTGGCTGAACCCGCTACCGGGCGGACTTTTGCACACCAATATCGCGGCATCCACGATTTTTGCGTCGATCTCCGGCTCTTCCGTTGCCACAGCCGCCACGATCGGAACTGTGGCCTTTCCCACCTTGCGCGAGCATAAATACAAAGAAAGCTGGATTGCAGGCACTGTTGCCGCCGGGTCGACTCTTGGGATTTTGATCCCGCCCAGCATCAACCTGATCATCTATGGCGCGATCACCAATACGTCGATTGGCAAGCTGTTTACGGCTGGTATCGTGCCGGGGCTGATGCTTGCATCGTTGTTCATGCTGACGATCATCCTGTGGTGCTCGTTCGATCATACGATTGCTGGAAAGCGCATGGGGCTTGCCCCATGGACCACGCGGCAGGCGCGGCTGAAACATCTGGTGCCGCCGCTCTTCATTTTCTTTATGGTGATGGGCAGCATCTATGGCGGCTTTGCCACTCCCACAGAAGCTGCCGCCATCGGCGTTGTCGCAGCGCTGCTGCTTGTCGGCGTGCAGGGTGGGCTGAACCTGACAATGCTCAAAGAAGCGCTGCTCTCCACCGTGCAAACCACGGCCATGACCCTGCTGATCCTGATCGCAGCCTTCTATCTGAATTTCGTTTTGGGCGTTCTGGGTGTGCCGGGCCAGGTGTCGCTATTCGTGTCCACCTTCGATGTCGCCCCGTGGGTCATGATGGTCATCCTTGTGGTTCTGTACATCATCCTTGGATGCTTTCTGGATGCGCTTGCCATGATGATTGCCACCATCCCCATCGTTCTGCCGATTGTGACCTTCCTTGGGTATGATCCCGTCTGGTTCGGAATTTTTCTGGTTCTGATGTGTGAACTTGCGCTGATCACGCCGCCAGTGGGGATGAACCTGTATATTGTTCAAAGTGTGCGGGGCCGCGGGTCGATTGATACGGTCATTCTGGGGGTTCTGCCGTTCCTGCTGTGTATTCTGCTGATGGTTGCCTTGATCGCGGCCTTCCCCGGGATCGTCAGCTGGCTGCCCTCTCTTTTGCACGGGTGACCGAATGAGAATTCTTTGCCTGAACGCCAACCGCACAGCCTTTGTGACCGCCACTGTCGCGGCAGAACTCCGTGCGGTCCTCGGGGCTGGTGTAACCGTGATCGAGGCCACAGCTGACTTTGGCCCCGATGTGATTCGCACCCATCTTGACCAGGCCATCGCGACCCATGCCGCTGTCGATCTTGCCGCGCGCCATGCCGCAGATATTGACGCCGTGCTTGTCGCTGCGTCCTTCGACCCGGCGGTTGAGGCGCTTCGCGACTTGCTGGGCAAGCCGGTCCTCGGCATCAGCCAGGCGTCCATCGCCTTCGCGCGCATGATGGGGCGCCGGATTGGCTATGTCAGCGCGGGGGCGATTTCCACCCCGCTCTATCGCGATACGCTTGGCCGCTACGACATCGACCGCGATTGCGCCGATTGGCAAGTGGTCGAAACGCCCTCTGCCTATGCGCAAGGCGACAAGGCCAATGTCGAGGCCATCCTGACCCAAGCCGTGCGGCGGTTGGCGGACAATGGCGCTGATGTGGCTGTGCTGCTTGGGGCGGTTTATTGTGGTCTTGCGAGCAAACTCGGACCGGTAAGCCCAATCCCGATTGTGGATGGCGGGCTCTCTGGTGCGCTTATGCTTCAAGCACTGTGTCAGGCTGGTCCACTGGCAGCGCCACGCCTGCCGGCCCGCAGCCAGATGACGGGGCTGTCGCCGTCGCTGACGGCGCTTGCAGGATCAATTCAAAACTAGAGGTTTCAGGCAATTTAGTGCCCCATCGTCGGCCGGGAACAGTGCTTGTGACCAGGGTCAAGAACCGATGGCAAGGCACGCACCTTCGATTGGGTTCGTCGCATGGTCATACCATAGGAAAGGTCGACTGAGCGGCAGCTGACGATTTATTCAAGCACTGTGCTGGATCAAGACAGATTTCCGATTTCCGCCCGGATACGATTGATCAGCACAGAAACTGAAGTCGATGTTACAATGTCCTGTCGGCAATGCCGAGGACGTGGCGGGTTTGGCGGACAGGAGAGAAATCATGTCCATCGAAACACTTCCCGCCATTCGTCCCACGCGTGCACCTTGGAACAAGGGCCGCATCGTCGGCCAGAAGCGCCCGCTTTTGCCCAAACACGTCTGGTCCATCCGTGTCCGGCTGGAAATGGCCGACAATAAGCGCGATCTTGCTCTGTTCAACATGGCCATCGATTGTAAACTCCGTGGTTGCGATCTGGTCTGCCTGAAGGTGAACGATGTTTACGCCGCAGGCCGCGTCAAGGAACGGGCCTCGGTGACGCAACGCAAGACACGCAAGCCTGTCCGCTTCGAGATTACAGAGACCACGCGCCTGTCGGTGGAGCGTTGGATCAAGGATCCTGAAATGATCGGTTGCGAATATCTCTGGCCCAGCCGTGTCCATGCGAGCCCGCACCTGTCGACACGCCAGTATGCGCGGATTATGCGCGAATGGGTTCTCTCGATCGGACTGGAACCGAGCGCCTATGGCACCCATTCGATGCGGCGCACCAAGGTTGCCCAGATTTACAAGAAGACGGGCAACCTGCGCGCTGTGCAGCTTTTGCTCGGGCATACCAAAATGGACAGCACTGTGCGTTATCTCGGCGTTGACCTGGATGATGCGCTGTCCTTGTCGGAAGGGATTGACCTGTAAGCTTTACCTGGCCGGTTCGTACCGGCCAGGCATGTCGCCAAGGGCGACAATTTGCTTGACTTCGGGCCATATGTCGCCTTAAGCTACACTATGAAGCAGATCAGCTACACGAAATCCGCCATCAGGGCATTGCGACGGATGCCAGCGAACACGGCCAAACTGATCCGCACCAAGATCGAGGCGTATGCGACAGATCCAGCCTCGCAGGCCAACAACGTGAAACCCCTTAAAGGCCGAGAGGGGATCAGGCTTCGTGTCGGGGATTGGCGAGTGATCATGGGCGATCAGGGCAATGTACTCGCCGTTCTGGAAATAGGCCCTCGCAGTAGCATCTACAACTGAAAGGTAATGACATGAACGAAATGGTGACGATCCCGCGCGCAGAATACGATCGCCTGCGAGCGGCAGCCGAAGATCTGGCCGATCTCCAGACCTATGACCGCACCAAGGCTGCGTTGGCAGCAGGCGAGGACGAATTGATCCCGGCGGATTATGCGAACCGGCTGCTGAACGGCGAAAATGCCTTGCGCGTCTACCGCGATTTGCGCGGCCTGACCCAAGCCGCACTGGCTGAAAAAGGGGGGGTAAACCGTGTTACGGTAGCCGAAATCGAAATAGGCCGCAAACAGGGCTCAGTTGCTACCCTGCGCGCCTTAGCTGATGCGCTCGGGGTGAGCATCGATGATCTAGCCGAGTAAAGTCGGCCCAGAGCGGACCTAGTGCCTGCGCTGACTGCTGCGGGGCCGCACCCGGAAGCCGCCGCTGGACTGCAATGCAGCAACTCCCTTCTCATCCTGTGAAATGGCGTGTTGGCCGGTTGGAGAAACCCACACTTCTGCAGTTTGAGCGATCGTTGATCAGATCGAGAAGGCAGGCAGCCTCCCCTCGGCCCGTTCGATTGTCTTCATCGGACTTTTGCCACTGGCCACCGCCATTTTCGGGGTTCTGAGGGGGGGCGAGCGACCTCGACCGGCCTTCTGGCTGTTTTCCTGCGCTGGCAGCCTCGCGGTGGCGCTGTTCGCCGGGACGCAAAGCGATGGTGGCACCCTGGCGGGCGACCTGCTGATGCTGGCCGCCATCGTGATCTGTGGCTTGGGCTATGCCGAAGGGGCCACGCTGTCGCGCCACCTTGGCGGCTGGCAGGTCATCTCCTGGGCGCTGGTGCTGTCGCTGCCGGTGATGGCGCCGCTGATGGCCGCAAGCTGGCAGGCCGATTTTTCGGGCGTGACCCCGCCCGAATGGCTGAGCCTCGGCTATGTCTCGCTGTTCAGCATGCTGATCGGGTTTGTCTTCTGGTATCGAGGCCTCGCGCTTGGAGGGATTGCGGGCGTGGGTCAACTGCAGCTGCTGCAACCGTTTTTCGGGCTGGCCCTTTCCGCGTCGCTGCTCGGCGAAGAGGTGGCTGGAACGATGCTTGCCGTGACCATGCTGACCGTGCTGTGCGTGGCAGGCGCAAAGCGGTTCGCGTAAAGGGAAGATGGCGCACGACGCTATCCAGCCATCAGCCGGTCGAAGATGGGATCAGGGTCGTCGACCTCAATCAGCCGCTTGCCCTCCCTTCTCCGATGCCTGCGCCGATGTAGAGTCGCCGGTCATCCCGTCAGGGCATGCATCGCGGTCACGCCTTCGGCTCCATTTCGATTACCAGATTGCCGCGCTTGTGGCCGCTATCCGCCTGCGCATGGGCCAACTCGATCTCCGAGAGGGGATAAACGGAGCCTATCAGCGGACTATAGGCCGCCGCCTCATGCAGCGCCAAAAGGCGTGCCATCGCCTGCCGGGTTTCCTTGATGACATTGGCGCAGAGCCGTCGGCCCTCGCCGCGTCGGGGCCGGAGCATCGCGCCCAAGATAGAGGGCACGTCAGCCGTGACCAGCCCCAACCGTCCACCGGGCGCCAGCCGCGCCAGCGCGTCGGTCAAGACGCCTGGGATATCCAGGATGACATCGAATGGACCCGGCGCTGATCCCATGCGGTAATCGAGCGCGTCTTGAGCGCCAAGCTGGCGCGCGAGGTCGAGATTGGCGGCGCTTGCCAGCGCCGTCACAAGCGCGCCGTGATGGCGCGCGATCTGAACGGCGGCCGAGCCAACCGCGCCTGTTGCGCCCACCACGAGCACGCGCTCGCCTGGTTGCAGGGCGCATTGGTCCAACAAGAAATCCGCTGCCGTCAGTCCGCCAAAAAAGAAGGCCGCCGCCTCGGGCACGCTCAGCGTATTGGGGCGCGGCAGGATCATGCCGCTTGCCTTGACGGCCACGAACTCCGCATGTGCCCCCATGCGGATCCCGTCGGTGATGCCAAAGACCGCATCCCCCACCCGGAACTGCGCCACACCCGCACCGATAGCCACCACGCGCCCGGCATATTCGCGCCCCAGCACCTGCCGACGCGGGCCTCGCAATCCAAAGACCAGCCGGATCATCGGACCCATGCCGCCAGGGGCGCGCGCGCCACGGATGCGCGCATCGCCCAAAGTCAGTCCGGCGGCCTCGACGGCCACCAGCACCTCGCCGGGGCCGGGCACGGGCTGCGCGACCTCCTTGATCGTGACACAGGAGGGCGGGCCGTACCGTCGGCAGATCGCAGCTTTCATGGATATGCATCCTTAAAATCACGGCAATATGGCTACCCACTCGCCGATCCCGATATGCACTTACCATTGAAATGCAATTTTGCAGCGCCGTTCTTGGTCGCAAAGGCCTGCTGGACGGACCGAGCCATGTCGACCTTGCCCAGCGGTGACGCTTGGGTGTTTTCAACACGCATGATCACCGCCCGATGATGCCGAGATGCGTGAAGCGGAACCCTTCGGCGTGTTTCAGGCCGTAGCCGAGGGCCCGGTCAAATCCGATGTGCGCGATCCAGGCCAGCGTCGGGACGATCAGCCACGGCAGTATCGTCACTGCGAAGCCAAAGAGAAGGATGGGAAGCACATAGCTGTGCGCGAGGTTATAGATCGTGGCCCCGACGCGTGGTCCGGCCGCGTAACCGATAATGCTGATATCCGGAAGAAAGAACAGGGTTGCGACCAGAAGCCATGAGTCCGAGCTGCTTATTGCTCCATAAAGCGCGGCTGCCAGAACGGCAAAACCCTCGAGCCGCAATATGCGAATGACGCCCGATAAATGTGTCTCTGGATCGTCTTGGGACGTCATGGCGAACTCCTTACCATGGTGAATCATGCTTTGCGCCTTTCCTAAGTACAACAGTCGACACAAGGGCAAGCGCCGTTGCCACAACGAAGGTAACACGAAGGGCAAGAGCACCATTCGGCGTTCCGTCAGCATCCGCAGCGATCTGCCGGATCAACCCGAAAAGGGTTCCCATCGCCGAGGAGCCGAGGACGAAGCCGAGGTTACGGGCGAGGCCGATCAGAGCGGAGGTCATGCCTTTCCGGTCTGACGGGGCGGCCTTCATAAGCGCGGTCGTATTGGCCGCCTGAAACAGTGCATAACCGGAGGTGATCAGGGCTAGGCCGGACGCGTATCCGAACACTTCGGCCGCCAGCGGAAGGGCCGCCATCGTCCCTGATCCAATGACCAACAGGAAGAGACCAAGATTGGTCACTTTGGTCGTTCCGAGAACGTCGACCAATCGACCCGCCGGAAAGCCGCTCAAGGCGGCGACCAGAGGGCCGACCGACATCACCAGCCCTGTCTGGAGCGGAGACAGGCCCAGAGTTTGCGACAGGTGAAAGGGCCCAACGACGAGGGTTGTCATGACGATCGACGAGATCAGCAGCATGCCGATGAGACCGGAGCTGAGGCTCTGGTCCCGCAAAAGGGCAAATCGCAACAGCGGGACGGTGGCGGCCCGTTCATGCGCGACGAACGCGGCTATTGAGGCGGCGACGAGTGTGGCCAAAGTCATCAGGCTGATCGCTGACAAAGCCGAGCCGACGGTAAGAGAAATGCAGACCAAGGCCAACGCAAGCGCGAAGAGGAGCATGCTGGTCGCCTGCACAGGGTTGGGCTCACCATTCCTTGGGGCGTCCTGTGGGACGTAGGCCGCGCCCATGGCGTAGGCCAAAACACCTACCGAGGCCAGAGCGGCAAAGAGGGCGGGCCACCCGAATTGCGAAAGCAAGAAGCCACCAAGGGTCGGGCCGACGGCGGTGCCAATTGCTGACACGGTTCCAAGGAGGCCGATTACGCTGCCCGTTCTTTCTTTGGGGACCATGTCGCCGACCATCGCCACGGTCAGGGCCATCATAGCCGATGCGCCCACACCTTGAACGGCGCGCAAGGCGACCAGAACCCAAAGTCCGGGTGCAAAGGCGCTTGCCGCCGTTGCGGCAACGAAGAGCGCCATTCCCGCCAGCAAGAACCTGCGGCGACCGTAGGCGTCACCCATCCGCCCCGCACCCAAGACGCAGCTCGTCACGGCGATGAGATAGGCGATAACCACCCACTGGACCTCGGGCATTGTTGCGTCAAAGACGCGCGAAAATTCGGGCAGGGCGACGTTTGTGATGCTCGTTCCCAGCGAAGGCAGCAGCATGGCCAACGACAGCGCGGCCAAGGGTGGCCAAGCCGTGGGGTGGGGCGGTGCGAGGTAGGTCATTGCCCTACCTCTGCGCGGGTCGGCCTGACCAAGACACGAACCAAGCGGCGCGTAAGTGGTGCCAGAATCAGAACGGTGGGAAAGGCGATCAGCCATGAGGCCAACCACGACGAAAACCAGATCATGGCGAAGCCTTCGGCATGGCCGACGTTTCGGGCCGTGGAGACGCCCGCAACGATCAGCGACATCATGCCCGAGAGGATCAGGCCGAAGAGGAGGGGAGCAAAGCGGGGTGACATGGTGGCATTCCTTCTGCGGTGTCCGGCAAGAAGGATAAGCTTTGACCCGACAATGCAGAAGGCGCATGGTTTACACATTAACTATGCATCGAACGCCTGCTATGGGGATCGATTTGCCTGATCTGAATCTGCTCATCCCGCTCGATGTGCTCTTGGCCGAAGGCAGCGTTGCCAGTGCTGCGCGGCGTTTGGGGCTAAGCCCGTCTGCGACGAGCCGTGCCTTGACGCGGTTGCGCGAAGTGACGGGCGATCCTTTGCTCGTTCGGGCCGGGCGGAAAATGGTGCCGACGCCGCGGGCATTGGAACTGCGTGAACAACTTGGCCCCTTGGTCGAGGCGGCGTTTGCAGTCTTGCGTCCCGCCGCCGGTCTGGACATGAAGACTCTGCACCGACAGTTCGTCATCCGGAGCAGCGAAGGTTTCGCAGAAACCTTCGGCCCGGATCTGCTCGCCATGGTCTCGGCGCAAGCGCCCGGAGTGACGCTCCGCTTTGTGACCAAACCCGATAAAGCCAGCGCACCATTGCGCGATGGCGAGATCGACCTCGAAACCGGTGTTGTCGACGCCGCCACAGCGCCGGAATTGCGCGCGGTGCAACTGTTCCGCGACAGATGGATCGCCGCCGTCCGCGTGGGGCACCCGATGCTCGATGGACCGATGGCCGCAACCCGCTTCGCCGCTTGCGATCATGTCCAGATCCTGCGGAGCGGGTTGCGGACGTCTGAATTGGACGAAGCGGCGCATCTGGTTGGGATCGACCGGCGCATCGGCACCATCGTCGGGGGATTTAGCACCGCACTCGCCTTTGCGCGGGAAACGGACATGGTCGCCGTGGTTCCGGAACGCCACACTGCCGCGCTTCGCAAGGGTATGGCCTGTGTCGACCTACCGTTCGAGGTGCCGCCTTTTGCGGTTTCGCTGCTCTGGCATCCGCGGATGGAAGGGGACCAAGGCCACTGCTGGCTGCGCGGCTGCCTCCGCACCGTCTGCGACGGATAGCGCATCCAGAAGCGGCGATCCCATAGCTCGATGCGTGCATTGGCTGCGCGTTCCGTTCTTGGCGTCCGCGTCTATCATCGCGTTTGGATTCAACGGTTTGCATTGACCGGTTGGTTTCGTTAAAGTGAGGATACCCGCTGCAGTCATGAGGATGAAATCACGCGTCGACTGGCGTTGCTGCATGTCTGCTTTCCGCCGAGACTGTGTAAAAACCCATATTTATGCTATGCTTGTCCATGGCTTGGAGGGTTCGGATGGCCGGTTTCATCGAAGGTATCAGCCGGGATCAGACGACGCTGTTTCCGGAGCGTTTGGACGAGTGGATCGGGGAAGATCACCTTGTGCGTGTGGTCGATCTGTTCGTTGATCAGCTCAATCTGCCCGGGCTCGGATTTCGACGTCATACCGCCGCGCGCACGGGGCGGCCGGGGTATCATCCGGCTGTGCTGCTCAAGCTTTTCATCTACGGCTATCTGAACCGGATCCCCTCCAGCCGCCGCCTGGAATGCTAGGCCGGGCGCAATGTCGAGGTGATGTGGCTGACCGGGCGGCTGGTTCCCGATCACAAGACCATTGCGGAGTTCCGGCAGCAGAACGGTCCGGCCATCCGGAAGACCTGCGCGAAATTCGTCGAGTTGTGCCGCCGGATCGGCGTTCTGAAGGGCGAAGTCGTCGCCGTGGATGGCAGCAAGTTTAAGGCCGTGAACAATCGCGACCGGAATTTCACCAAGGGCAAGATTGCCAGCCGCCTCGCGCATCTGGAAGCCGAGGTCGGCCGCTATATCGAGGAGGCCGACCGGATTGACCGCCAGGAAACCGGTGCTGCACGAACGGAGCGCGCCGCGCATCTGACCGGTCGATATCACCGCATCTGCAAAGAGATCGAGCGCCTGTTGGCGATGGAAGAGAAACTGGCCGATGCGCCTGACGGGCAGATATCACTGACTGACCCTGACGCGCGCGCCATGGCGACACGCGCGCAGCATAGCGGGCATGTCGGCTATAATGTTCAGAGCGTGGTTGATGCCGAAACCCACCTGATTGTCGCGCATGAGGTCACAAACCAGGGGCATGACCGGGACCTGCTGACAAAGATGGCCAAACAGGCAAAGGCCGCATTGCAGCGTGAGGATATGCACATCCTTGCCGACAAAGGCTATTTCAGCGCTCTCGAAATCCTTGCCTGCCACAACGCCAGCATCACCGCGACCGTGCCGCGATCGGACACATCCGGCGCCCGGTCCAAAGGGCATTATGTGAAGGCTGACTTTGCCTATGACCACAGTGCTGACATCTATCGCTGCCCGGCGGGACAGGCGCTGACACACCGCACCACAACCGAGCAGCAGGGACTGCAAATGCGGCGGTATTGGACAAATGCCTGCAAGACTTGCGCCCTCAAAAAACACTGCACCACAGGATATGAGCGGCGGGTCTCAAGATGGGAACATGAACATCTGGTCGAGGCATCGAATGCCCGTCGACGCAGCCCTGCCGCCCCGATGAGCGTGCGCCGCTCAACGGTCGAGCACCCGTTCGGCACGATCAAGTCCTGGACGGGGCCCTGCCATTTCCTGACCCGGCGGTTGGGTGGCGTGGGCACAGAAATGGCGCTGAACGTGCTGGCCTACAACATCAAGCGCTTGGTCGCCTTGGTCGGGATCAAGGGGCTGATGGCGGCAATTCCGGGGTAGATCGGATCAGCACGGGCTTCCATCGACGGTTCGGCGTGCTTCAAGGCTTCTTTTCGAGCCCCCAGACGCGTCCAAAACCAAGTTTGCGCCCGATCTGAGCCAGAATCCGCGCGCAGGCCAAAACCGCGCCCGTCGCGCCCCTTGTCACCGAGTTTTCACACAGTCTCAGCCCGTTGCGCCGATGGGCCCCGCCTGAACGTGCCCGGCCCTTAGCGGACGGTCAGTACCTTCCAAACCTTTCAGCAAGCGGGTTCTCGTCTACTTGCTTGTCACAGCCCCATCGGAACCGCGCGCCAGTCCCTGCAGGTCAGGCTCATGTCGTGCCGCCTTGGGCCCGCCGGTTGCGCTGGATGCTGATGGGAGTTTCATCTCGACCGTAGGGGGAAACGGACGTTCGCTGAACTTTCCGCTCACCTCATCGTAGTACGTTTCTGTCAGATATCCCCGACGGTTGTGGATGATCCTATGCGGTCCCATGGCCGACCTTTCTGTCATGACCTGATGTTGACGACCTGAGCCCGCTGCAAACGCGGCCCAGACCATTTCCGTCCTGCGGCGGATTGGGCGGTGGCCTCTTTGGAGGTCTTGCCGAAAGCCAGGTGAACGATCGCCGCGAGCATCAGTGCCGCGCCCAGCAGCGCGAGTAAGCTGATGCGCTCACCGAGGAAGATGTAGGCGGCCATTGCACCAAAGACTCCTTCGGCGCTCACGATGACTGCGGCGTGGGTGGCAGGCGTGTAGCGCTGCGCTATGGTCTGGAAGCCGAAGGCGAGCGCGGTCGACCCGACGCCCAGCAACAAGAGTTCCGGACCGGCCGCGAAAGCCGCACTCGCCGAAAGTGAGCCCCAGACTCCGCCTATCGGTAGCGCGATTACTGCGGTAACGAGAAACTGCGTGCAGGCGGTCCGGACTGGATGGCCGAAGGTCTGCATGTGCCGTCCGAGTTCGATCATCCAGGCCGCGTAAAACAGCGCGGAAATGAGGGCGACGATGTCCCCTGTTCCGAACGCCTGTGTTCCCCCGCACAGCAGGAAGACCCCGATCATCGTAATACCGGCCGCACCCCAAACCTGCAGACTGGCCCGCTCGCGAAGCACGACCCACGCGAGGAGCGGGGTCATCACCGTGGCGGTATTGACGAGGAAACTCGCATTGGTGACCGTCGTCGACAAATAGGCCGCCTGCTGCACGAGGAGTGCGAGGGCAAAGATTGCGGCCACGCGGATGGCGCTGGGCCAGTATCCGGGTGCAGGAACAACGTCGCGGTCAATCCGCATGAGCGGAAGTATCAACAGGCTACCGATCAGGCAGCGCAGGCCAACAGCGCTGAACGGATCGAGGTGTTCGAGCACAGTTTTCTGCGCGACGTTTCCGAAGCCCCAAAGCGCGGCTGCGACAAGGAGGAGGAGATTTGCTTGCGCTCTCGACATGATCGTACGCTTTCCTGCAGTTGTTGAATGGAGGGATTGTTGCAGGAGCCACCCTGACGTCGGATCGGTCGGTGGCTGTCAGACAGTCTGGCCAAAATGGATCGTCTTGATCTCGTTCGCGACGAGGTGCTGCAACTGCCAGAGATGAGGGTCGTGGATCCCGACGGCCTGCAATGCCGCGACCGTCCTGAACAGGTAGTCGGCGCCCGATCCGGCGTGGCCGCAGGCGCGGGCGAGGATCGAGGCGACCCGCGCGACGGGAAGTTCGGGCTTGTCTGAGGCTTCGGGCGGATCGGCATAGAAACACAGCGCCCGCAGCGGGCCATCATCCGTGTGAAGATCGATCAGTCGCAATGCCGAATATCCGATCGGGCCGCCGATCTCGCGCCGCAACAGCTTGACCATCACGTCATGACGGTCGCTTCCCAGCAGACGTTGGGCGATGCCGGTGCAGGAACCTCCGCGGCGCAAGGCCATCATCAAGCCGGGCTGCTCGGGCGTACCGCGCCAGTTGCGCATTTCGATGCAGAAGGATCGATGCCAACCGAAGGCCGTGCTGCGGCGCTGTTCGGCCAGGTCACCTGAGGGTTTCCAGACCAGAGAGCCATAGGCGAATACCCAAATCGGATCGTCGCCCAATCTTGCCAGGACTTCGGTTGCCGCCCTGCTGTAGTCGGCGTCGGAGAAGCGGACCAGATCAGCATTGCGTGGCGGTTCAGGAACATCGCGGTGACAAAGGGCAACAAGGCGCGCCGTCAAAGACATCGTGGAACCTTGTGCCATTCCCAGGTTGGGGCGGGCTGCGAATTGGGTGCTCATTTCCAGCGCGGCCCCATGCGATCGAGGAACATGCGGGCCGTTTCGCAATGCATGGAATTCATCAGCGCCTCGTCCCACATTGCGTCAAAGTAGGAAGGCCCCTCGCCAGTCTGGGCGCAAGGCAGGCTCCCGTTCCCTGTTGCGGGCTGTCCAAAGCCGCTGAATCTTGTGACCAGTCTGCGCAGCATGTTCATCTCGGGCTCCATGGTTGATCGTGGATCTGAAGTGATCCTCGACCTTCCTCGTGAACTGAACAGGCGGGATTCCGTGAAATCCCTTGGAAGAAAGGCTTTGCCGAATGACTGGGCCGTGAATTAACTGTGAAATGAGTCTTGAGAGGATGTCAGCTGAAGGTCGTCTGCCGTGCCGCAATGCCACCTCAACATGCTTGGCGGCTGGTCCTTGACGGGACCGGAAGGGACGGAGCTGGCCTTGCCCACCCGCAAGGATCGGCAGCTGCTTGCCTATCTGGCGATGCAAGGGGGCCGGCCTCAGTCTCGGGAGAAGCTCGCCAGTCTGCTCTGGGCGGACCGCGCAGAGGAGCAGGCGCGCGACAGCCTAAGGCAATCGTTGGCCGCCCTGCGCCGGACATTTCGGGCTGTCGGCCTGGAACCGATCACAAGTGACCGTAGCCAGGCCAGTCTGGACCCGGCCATCGTCACCACTGACGTGGCTAGGTTCAGCGAGGGATGTATCGGGGCAACTCCATCTGCCGGTTTGGCCGGACTTTACCGTGGAACCTTCGTTGAAGGGCTGGACGCATCCACCCCCGAGTTCGAACGTTGGGTCACACAGGAACGTCATCGTCTCGCGACCATGGCCGAGCAACTGGTCTGCACCGCGTCGATTTCCGTTCTTGCCCCCGGTGACACAGAAGCAGCCTTGCTGCTTGGGCGAAGACTTCTGGCAGAGGATTCAACGCTTGAGTCGGTGTACCGCGCCACGATGCGCCTCTGTCGCACGCGCGGTGACCGCGTGACCGCGCTCAAGACCTATGCAACCTGCCGGGACATTCTGCGCGACGATTTGGGGGTCGAGCCAGATCATGAGACCGAACGGCTTTATCTTGATATCTTGACGGACGGTACGGCTGGTCCGCCCACGCCCGCTGAGGTCCTGACAGACATCTCGCCAAGCAAGCCATCCATCGCGATCATCCCGTTTGCCAACCTGACTGGAACGGAAAGTCTGAACTTCCTTTGTGAAGGACTGGCCGAAGACGTCTCGACCGGGCTGGGGCGGTTCCGATCCCTGTTCGTCATCGACAGGTATTCTGCCGCAACTGTGGCGTCTACCACGTCGGACACAGTCGAGATAGGAAAACGCCTCGGCGCAGCGGCCCTCGTGCAAGGCAGCATCCAGGCGAGCAACTCGCGCTTGCGGATCACCGTTCGGCTTGTCGACAGCGCTAGCCGGGCACAGACGTGGAGCGACGTCTTTGAATGCGCGACCGGAGATGCACCGGGCATTCCCGATCAGATCGTCAACGCGATCATTGCCACGGTGCACAATCGGGCGGAGCACGCTGTCGCAGACCGGCCAAAGGGCAAGCCATCCATGGCGGCCTATGAATTCACCATGCGCGGCATCAAACATCTTCGCGGTTATGCTGCCGACGACAATGAAAAAGCGCTGGCCCTGTTCCGTGATGCGCTTCGGGTGGAACCGAATTACGCTCTGGCGCAAGCCTATCTCGCTTTTGCCGAGGTCGTGGCGAACAACTATGACTCGGCGCCCCACGCTATGTTGATTGATTGCAAGACACGCATCGATCAGGCCCTCGCCCTGGATCCCGACGACGGAAGGATTCATTGGCTGCTGGCATTCCTTCACGCCTATCTCCGCGAGTTCGATGAAGAAAAGCTTCGACTGGAGCGCGCACTTGCGCTCAATCCGAATGATGCAAACGTCAGATCGGCCTATGGTTCGGTCCTCGCGTGCCTCGGCCAACATGAAGAAGGCGTGAGCCATATCCGAGAGGCAATGCGCCTGAACCCCTTTCATCCGGAATGGTATTGGGTGTCGCTCGGCAACGCGTTTCTGGTAGCGCGGCGGTATGCAGACGCGATCGAAGCCTACAAGCGACGCACGCGTCCACAGGTCTGGGTGCTGTCCCGGATGGCCATCTGCTTTGCGCATATGGGACGGACCGCAGAAGCGCGAGAGATGACCCGGCGTGTTTTGGAACTGAAGCCGGAATTTCGGATCGGAACTCTTCGGGGTGGGTCCTGGTCAGATGAGGATCTCGCGCACATGCGAGAAGGCATGCTCCTCGCGGGGCTACCTGAATAGCGACCGGCTTTGACGGCTTGTTGGAGGAACGTCTGTTTGCCGCCCCTGACGTCGATGGACAAGAACTGCGACGAGGGTGTTCTGCAACCGAACTGATCGTCTTTCGAAGATCCTCGCGATTGCTCTTGTCAACGTCTGGTCAACCCTTGAATGCAGTTTTGCGGGGGATCGGTTCCGGTGGAGCCCGTTCAAAACCTGCTAATCCGGTTCAACAAAGTTCCGACAATCAAAGGCTTAAGCGTTAAGTGTCTGAAATTGCTAGATTTTGCACTTTTGGCGAATTACGGCTCATAACCTGAAGGTCACAGGTTCAAATCCTGTCCCCGCAACCAAAAAAAATACGCGTTATCAAACGCTTATTCGCCGCCCTCCGGGGCGGCTTTTGCGTTTGCACCACCCGTGGAAGCACTGTGGAAGCAAAAGGGCGCGAAATCCCTGGTAGTAATGCGAAAACCAACAAACTGGCACTTTGAAACTCGTGTCAATCTGGGCTGCGTGACGATCCGGCTTTTATGCGCCGCAACGGGATTGAGCTTTCGATTGAAGCTACGCCAGGGATTTTAGTGAAGCGTCCGGTCAGAAACTGCTCGAAATCCGCCAGGCCCCGCGTTGCGACACGCAGCAGGTAGTCGCGATTTCCGGTCATCAGCCAGCAATCCACCACTTCGGGGAAGCTGCGGACCGCAGACTCGAATCTGGCCAATGTGTCATCAACCTGTCGATCAAGCTTGACGGAGACAAACACCGAAAAGTCATAGCCTAGCGCCGCCTCGTCGATCAGCGCGGCATAGCCCGTTATCACGCCTGCCTCCTCCAGTATGCGCAACCGCCGCGCCACCGGGGACGGGCTGAGACCTACCTTTTCCGCAAGCTCGTTGATCGTCGCACGGCCGTTCGTCTGCAACGCCCTCAACAGCGCGCGGTCGTGAGAATCCATCTTGATGATTATCGGCATGAAATCGAATTTCCTTGATGATTTTATTTTCTTACTACCTCAGAGGCCCGCGAAAAAGCCGAAAATCACTGCTGGTTCCGCGATACACTGCCTTGATGAAGTGTCACGTTCTTCACTCAAGGATCGACCATGACCACCAGAGATGCGCAAAACTTGAAGACCCTTGAGCAGCGCCTGCTGTGGCTGTCGCACTGGATGATTCACAACGCCAACCACATCCGACCCAAGCAGGATGGCATCAAGATCGGCGGTCATCAGGCAAGCAGCGCGTCGATGGTGTCGATCATGACCGCGCTCTATTTCACCGCGTTGCGGCCTGAGGACCGGGTTGCGGTCAAGCCTCATGCCAGCCCGATCTTTCACGCGATGCAATATCTGATGGGCAATCAGACACGCGAGAAGATGGAGAATTTCCGGGGTTTTGGCGGCGTGCAGAGCTATCCGAGCCGGACGAAGGACGTGGACGACGTGGATTATTCCACTGGCTCGGTTGGTCTAGGGGTGGCGATCACCGCCTTTGGCTCGATTGTGCAGGATTATGTCCAAGCCAAAGATTGGGGTCGCGACCTGCGGCTGGGGCGTCACGTTGCTTTGGTGGGCGATGCCGAACTTGACGAGGGCAATATCTATGAAGCGCTGCAAGAAGGCTGGAAGAACGATTTACGCAATTGCTGGTGGGTGATCGACTACAACCGACAGTCGTTGGACGGCGTTGTGCGTGAGGGGCTGTTTTCGCGCGTCGAGAAGATATTCGAAGCCTTTGGCTGGCGTGTGATCCGTGTGAAATACGGGCGTTTGCAACGCGCCGCCTTTGATGAGGAGGGCGGCGCGGCACTCCGCGACTGGATCGATGCCTGCCCGAACCAGATGTATTCTGCTCTGACCTATCAGGGCGGTGCCATCTGGCGCAAACGGCTGATGGACGACTTGGGCGACCAAGGGCCGGTCAGCGCATTGATCGCGCGCCGAACTGACGACGAACTGGCCGACCTGATGGAGAACTTGGGCGGTAATTGCGTAACGACCATGGCAGACGTGTTCGCCAGCGTCACCGACGACTGCCCGACCTGCTTTTTGGCCTATACGATCAAAGGCTGGGGAACGCCGATTGCCGGACACAAGGACAACCATGGCGGGTTGATGACGAAGGCGCAGATGGCTGACTGGCAGGCCCGTATGCGCGTGCCGGCGGGGCAGGAATGGGAAAAGTTCGCCACGGTGGAAGATCCCGCTGCGTTGCAAGCCTTCCTCGACCGCGTCCCGTTCTTCGCGGAAGGCCGTCGTCGTCATGGCGACGATGTGCTTCCGGTGCCGGACATCACGCTGCCGACCGACCGCGAGATTTCGACGCAGATGGCCTTCGGCAAGGTTCTTGACGACCTCGCCAAGGGCGACAGCGCGTTTGCCGCGCGCATCGTCACGACCTCACCCGATGTGACCGGAACGACCAACCTCGGCCCTTGGGTGAACCGCCGCAAACTGTTCGCGAGATCACCGCAGGCGGATGCGTTCATCGAGCAACGCATCGCCTCGACCGCAAAATGGGAGTTTACGCCCGGCGGCCAGCATATCGAACTTGGCATCGCCGAGATGAACCTGTTTCTGCTGCTGGGCGCTGCGGGCCTTTCGCATTCCCTGTTCGGCAAAAGGCTAATTCCGATCGGCACCTTGTATGACCCCTTTGTCGTGCGAGGCCTCGATGCCTTGAACTACGCCTGCTATCAGGACGCGCGCTTCATCGTTGTCGGCACCCCCTCGGGTGTGACGCTGGCGCCCGAAGGCGGGGCGCATCAATCCATTGGCACCCCGCTGATTGGCATGAGCCAGGACGGGCTGGCCGCGTTCGAGCCCGCCTTTGCCGACGAATTGGCGGCCATTCTCCACTGGGCGTTCCATTACCTGCAACGCAGCGGCGATGGCGACCCCGATGAACGCACCTGGCTGCGCGACGAAACCGGTGGATCGGTTTATCTGCGGCTCTCGACCAACCCGATCGAACAGCCGGGCAAACGACCCGATCCGGACTGGCGGCAGGGCGCGATCGACGGAGCCTACTGGCTGCGCAAGCCGGGGCCCAACTGTGAGGTGGTGATCGCTTACCAAGGCGTCATCGCACCTGAAGCCATCCGGGCAGCAGGCGCGCTGAATGAGGATCGCCGCGACGTCGGGGTGCTGGCAGTTACCTCTGCCGACCGCCTGAACGCCGGCTGGACCGCTGCCCAACGCGCCCGTGCAAGCGGCAAAACCGACGCGCAAAGCCATATCGAGCGGCTTATGGGCACGTTGCCGCCGCATTGCACGGTGGTGACAGTGATCGACGGTCACCCTGCGACACTGGCCTGGCTGGGTGCGGTGAACGGCCACCGCACGGTTCCGCTGGGTGTCGAGCATTTCGGCCAGACCGGCACGATCCGCGACCTGTATCGTCACTTCGGCATCGACGCCGAAAGCATTGTCAGGAAGATCGGGGGCCTGACCGCCGGGCGGAAAATCGCAAGGACCTAAAATGAGGTCCGACGGTGAGGCAGCAAAGGAAAAACTCGGCGGTTCGCCGCCATTCTCGTCCCGCCCATGGCCGCTTCCCCGTCACATCGGCCTTGCGATGGAGCATTCTCATTGGGTTGCGAAGATCCAGGGAAACTCCTCGCGGTAGCGTTTGGTGAATGTGGAAATCTTTTCCTTGTTTTCCAGCGTGTCTGTAATTTCGTCGAGTCCGTTGAGCAGTTTGCGCTGCGCCCCCGGGTCAATCTGGAATGCAAACACATCTGTCCCGGTTTCGACGCAACACCGTGTCAGGTCGACCTCCAACTCTGCGTCGGGTGCCGCTACAAGGTGCGCGCACAGTCGGGCATGATCGGTCGCCGACAACTCGACAGGCAAAAGGCCGTTCTTTTGCGCGTTTGATCGGAAAATATCGGCAAACCCCAATCCGATTACCGCGCGGATCCCTGCATCCTGCAACGCATAGACCGCAGCCTCTCTGGACGATCCGCACCCGAAGTTCGCGCCAACGACCAGAAAATCACGCTCATCCACCCCGTTCAAAGGAAAGTCTGACAAGAGCCTGCCTGCGCTGTCGCGGCGCAGATCGTGGAGCAAATACGCGCCGTAGCCTTGTGACCGCGTTCGTGACATGAACCGTGCAGGGATCAATTGATCCGTATCGATGTTGTCTAGCGGCAAATAGAACGCTTTGCCTTTGACGCTCACGAAGGGTTTCATTGCGCGTCCTTTTCCAAAATGTCCCCGATGCGCCGGACGTCCACAATCCGGCCCATCACGGCGGCTGCTGCGGCCATTGCGGGGCTCATCAAATGCGTGCGGGCACCCGTGCCTTGCCTGCCGCGAAAGTTGCGATTGGTCGTCGAGGCACAGCGCGCTCCCGGCGCGACAAGGTCACCGTTCATGCCGACGCAGAGCGAGCACCCACTGCCAACCCACGTCGCACCCGCATCACGAAAAACCTGCGCGATACCTTGAACTTCCGCCTCTTCCGCGACCTGACTTGACCCGGGTGACACCAGAAGGGGCACCTTTATCTTCCTGCCCCGCAGCACTGCCGCTGCCTCTGACAGATCAGAGAGCCGGGCATTCGTGCACGAACCGATGAACACCTGATCGACGTCCAGACCCTCGACCTTCTGACCGGGCGAGAGCCCCATATAGGCGCAAGACGCATCCAGTGCCGCGTCTTGCGGAACTGCGCCGTCGACAGGCACAACTTCCTCGGGGCTCGTACCCCAGGTGACCATGGGGGCCACATCTTCTGCCCGGAAAGTCAGGGTCTGGTCATACCGCGCCCCCGGATCAGACCGGAGGTCTTTCCACCAAGCCAGTGCCGCAGTCCAAGACTGCCCTTTCGGTGCGCGCGGGCGGCCTTCAAGCCAGGCGAAAGTCGTCTCGTCCGGCGGCACGATGCCAGAGCGGGCGCCCATTTCGATGGTCATGTTGCAGAGCGTCATGCGCCCCTCGACCGAAAGTGCGCGAATGGTCGAACCAGCGTATTCGACTGCATGACGCGTTGCCCCGCCGGTGCCGATCCGCCCGATGATGTGCAGGGCCAGATCCTTGGCCGTCGTCCCCTGCGGAAGATCGCCCTCCACCTCAATGCGCATCAGTTTGGGGCGGGCTTGCCAGAGGGTCTGCGTCGCGAGCACATGCGCGACTTCTGACGCTCCGATCCCGAAGCCGAAGGCACCCAATGCGCCATGCGTTGCCGTATGGCTGTCGCCGCACACCACAATACTGCCTGGCAGCGTCAATCCCTGCTCTGGCATGGTGACGTGGACGATGCCCTGCCTGCGGTCGCCCTGCCCGAACGAAGCGATACCGTGCCGCGCGCTGTTGCGCGCAAGCCGGTCGATCATCATGGTCACTTCAGCTTCGGGGGGCTTTCCTTGCGTCGGGACGTAGTGATCGGCGACGCCAAAGACCAACTCAGGGTGGGCTACCTCGCGTCCAAGGCTTTGCAATTTGGCGAACGCGTGGTGAGAGCCTTCATGCACATAGTGGCGATCTATAAACAGCAGGCTCTGCCCGTCGCGCTCGAGAATCGTGTGGGCGTCCCATATCTTTTCAATGATTGTTTTTGCGGTCACGGTCGCCCTCATATGCCTGAAGTCGTTGAATCCCGGCCAGCCCGCGCGCGCCGGATCAGGCCGGGGACCACCGAGAGAAGCAGAACAGCGATCAGCGCCAATGTGATGGGACGACCGAGAATGAAGCTGATGTCACCGCCGCTGATCTGCCAACTGCGCACCAGCTCGCCTTCGGCCAAAGAGCCAACCAGCAGGCCAACAACCGCAGCCGTTACCGGATACCCGTATCTGCGCATGAACCAGCCCACCGCACCGGCACCCGCCACTGTCATCGGCCCCAACATATTGCCGGTAATCGCAAAAGAGCCCATCATCGACACTGCGATAACAAGCGGGATCAGATATCGGATGGGCGTCTTTACAATCGCCCCTGCGACGAAGACAAACGGTATGCCGATAATCAAGAGGAAGATGGTCTGAGCCATATTTCCTAGAATGATCGCGTAAACGACGTCGGTATTCTCGGCGATGAATCGCGGCCCTCCGGTGACATTGTGCATGGCGAAAGCGCCAAGCAATATCGCCGTCCCCGCACCGCCGGGGATGCCAAGGGCAAGCAACGTCACCATTCCGCCGCCTTCCGAACTGGAGTTCGCCGATTCAGATGCAATGACGCCATCAGGATCGCCTTTGCCGAAACTGCTCGGGTCGGGCGCGCGGCGTTTGGCCATGGCATAGGAGGCGAGGTTCGCAACGCTTGCGCCGACACCGGGGATCATGCCCACTACCGTTCCGGTAAGGCTGCCCCAAATGACCGCCTTCCATCTGCGAAAGGCCAGGCCCACACCCGCCAGGATGCGCCCGATGCTGACGCGGCGCAGGTTTGCATCGGCGACGATGTAATCACGACCCGCAAGGTTGAAGAGTTCCGAGGCCGCAAACAAGCCGATCAACGCGGGGATCGCAGGTATTCCGTCCAGCAGATACATGCTGCCGAAGGTGCCCCGCATCATTCCGGTATTTGAATACCCGATCGTACTGACCAGCAAACCGAGGCAACCAGCAGCGATCCCTTTTGCAAGGGTCGAGTCGTTCAGAACGGCGATCAGCAAAAGCCCCCAGATCGCGACCACCAGCATTTCCGTTGGCCCAAGTCGCAAGATCCATCCGGCAAGCGTGCCAACCACCAGCATCAAGAATGCGTAGCCAATGAACGTTCCGATCACCGATGCTGCAAGACCAATCCCCAGCGCCTCGCCATGACGACCTTGCTGGGCCATCGGATAGCCGTCGAATGTTGTGGCGACGGCCCCGGACGTGCCCGGAATATTCATCAGGATCGCGGGGATCGCCGCACCGTATCCGCCGCCTGTAAAGATTGCTGTCAGGAACAAGATCGCCGGCAGGAAATCCATATAGAGCGTGATTGGCAAAAATACGGCCATCGCGATCGAGATCGAAAGCCCCGGCACGGCACCAAAAATCAGACCGATCAGAATGCCCGGTGGGACAACGATCCAGGATATTGGACTGCTGATGAGAAGGGTTCCTGCGGCCATAAGTGCGTCAGTATCGATCATGATGCCTGATATCCCCTCACATGAAAACTGTAGGCAAGCGCACCGCGAGAAGCGTCGTAAAGACGAATACGAACAGCCCCGCGGACCCGATGGAGATGAAGATCAGCCTGCCCCAATGCCGTTCACCCTGCAAAAACAGGGCGATGGCCACAAAGATGGCTGTGCCGATGTCAAACCCCAACCACGGCAACGTCAACGCATAGCCCAGGACAAGCACCATCAGCGCAAACCCGACTAGATCCGGGTGGACCCTGCGCGTGCGTCCCGCGTCTGCCAAAGCCTCGGGCCTGTCAGACCCCGCTTCGGCATCATGTTTGGGTGTCGCAGACGGGGCAGGGGCGGATATCAATGCTCTCACGTCTCCGGCCAAGGCGAAGACGAGCGCCGCAACCCCGACAAGCGCAGCGGGTATGATCAGAAGCCAGTCGGTGACGCGTCGCGCACCATCGGCAATGCTCCAAGCATAACCTGCCATGGCAAGGCCAAGCGCCAGTGTAAATAACAACGCACCCGGAGAAGACATGATCGCACCGAAACTGCGCCTGTCGCTGACCGGTTTTTCAATATTGGACATCCGCACATCCTTTGCGTTGGTGCCGGCGGGACTTTGCAGCCCCGCCACCTCGCCCATAAGGCGCTATTGAATGATGTCCTTCAGGCCCTCAAGCGCGGTATAGGCTTCGTCAACCATTCTTTGGCTTTCTTCGTGGCCAACCCAGTCCGCTGCAAGCCCGCCTTCTGTGGCGGCGGTGCGATAAGCTTCGCTGGTGACCACCTGCTCATATGCCGACAGCAACCGCTCAAAGCGCTCAGGATGCTCGTCCTTCATTGATGAACGCACCAGAAGGCCCGTGACGTTGCCGCCGATAATCGGCAGAGGATCGCCCCCCATTTCCTTGAGCACATCGTTCATCAGCGGCGCTTGCAGACCGTCACGATCTTCATCGTTGACAATGGCGAGCACTCTCAGGCTGTCCATGATGCTGTTCGCGCCCTCGGCCGCAAGCACTTCAAAATCAACCTGATTGCCTGCCAGTGCAGCGCGCAGCGGCCCACCTCCGTCATAGGTGACGAAACGCACATTGTCGTGCGGGATGCCGAATGCGTTCATCACCAGAAGTGTTTGCAGGTGTCCGCCATTTGCATAGACGATCCCCGAAGAAACTTTGCCGGGCACCTTCATCGCCTCGATCATCTGCTGAAATGTCATGTAAGGGCTGTCTTTGTGCACGGCGACGATCGCGTAATCATCCCATTGCGCATTCAGGAACGCAAAATCTTTCCATGTGACCGGCGCGCCGCCCACGAGGATCGCGTTGGCAAGATAGGGGGTGGCCTGCATCAACAGCAGCGTATTGCCGTCAGCGGGGCTTTTCGCCACATACGTTGCCCCCAGCCCCCCAGCCCCGCCGGCCCGATTTTCGACCACAACCGGCTGGCCCAGAACTTCACCCAGCGGGCCCGCCAAAGAGCGTGCCATTCGGTCTGCGCTGCCGCCAGCGTTGAATGGCACGACAATGGTGATCGGACCGCTTGGCCAGTTGTCAGCCTTTGCTGACGTGGATACCAGCGCGGCGGCCAAGCCGAGGGTTATGGCCGCACGGCGGCTGACGCCAAAAAGCGTCGAGGTTGTGGTCATGACAGTCCTCCCAGACTTGAACTAGATCTTCCCGTGATGATCGAAACATATGTCCTATTGTTCTGTCAATAAAACATTTAGCTTGGCGTCGGCAGTCGCAACCCATATGATTGCGGTCGGATGCAGACCGGACGGGAGAGATGGATTTGAAGTGTGACCGGACCGTAGGTGAAGACGGCCTTCTGCCGAAATATCATCAGGTCTACATGATCTTGAGCCAGGAGATTCGCGACGGCAGGCATTCGGAAGCGACACCCATCCCGGGCGAGGTCGAACTAAGCCGTCAGTTCGGCGTCTCTCGCATTACGATACGGAAGGCTCTTGACCGCCTGGAACGTGAAGGCGCTATCAGCCGTTTTCGTGGGCGCGGAACTTTCGTCCGGCCTATGCCCGAAGGGGCACTTGTCGCTGCCAGTCTGTTGGGCTCGATTGAGAACCTGATCGCAATGGGGCTGCGCACCCAAGTGCGGGTTATTTCCCTGGACTATGTGCACGCCCCAAGAGAAGCAGCCTCGGCGCTCGGTGTCGCAAGCGGCGCGATTGTGCAGCGCGCCATTCGGGTGCGCAGTCACAACGCAGTGCCCTTCTCTTATCTTACGACCTATGTTCCTGAAGATTTGGGACGCACATTTGGCGCAGAAGACATGGCTGAAATGCCGTTGTTGCTGTTGCTCGAACGCGCCGGAGTAAAGATTTTCAGCGCGGAACAGCGTATTACTGCCAAACTCGCAGTACCAGAAGTTGCCGGTCATCTGGAGATAGAGCCCGGTGAGCCGCTTTTGAGCATTACGCGCATCGTCAGTGATGAAAATGATCGGAAAGTCGAGTTCATTCGCGGACTTTACCGACCCGATACCTACGAGCATCGAATGAGTTTCGATCGGAGTCGCATCCAGGACCGTCAGTTCTGGAAAACCTGAAGAAGGACAATCATGCCAAGTCTACATGAACAACTTGCTGAAAGCGGACGCGGCATAATCGCGCCGGGGGTCTATGATGCCTTTACTGCGCTGATTGCAGAGCAAGCGGGTTTTGAGTGCCTCTACTTGTCTGGCGCGTCCATTGCGTACACGCGGCTGGGGCGCCCGGATATCGGTCTGGTTTCGGTCAGTGAGGTCGCCGATACCATTGCCCTGATATGCGACCGGGTCGCCCTGCCCGTTATCGTCGATGGCGACACGGGTTTTGGCAATGCCCTGAATGTGCAGCGAACAATCAAGCAGTTTGAACGCGCAGGCGCGGCCGCAATTCAGCTGGAAGATCAAACTTCTCCCAAGCGCTGCGGTCATCTGGCAGGAAAGAGCGTGATACCTGCCGATGAGATGTCGGGCAAGATCCGTGCGGCTTGCGATGCCCGCAGCAGCACAGACTTCAAGATCATCGCAAGAACAGATGCCATCGCTGTCGAAGGTTTTGACGCCGCAGCGACCCGCGCCGAGGCTTATCTGGATGCCGGTGCAGATGTTCTGTTTGTCGAGGCCCCGCGCAACGATGAGGAACTGCGTGAGATCGGGCGGCGCTTTGGGTCGCGCGTGCCACTCGTTGCAAACATGGTCGAGGGCGGCAACACGCCGCTTCTTTCCGCCGACATATTGTTTGAATACGGCTTTCGCATTGTGATATTTCCCGGTGGCGCAGCGCGGGCGGTGCTGAAGCAGACGCAAGACTATTACCAAAGCCTCTTCGAAACCCGCTCTAACGCAGCTTTTTCCCAGAGAATGGCCAATCTTGACGAACTGAATAGCGCAATTGGTTTGGACGAAATTCAAGCGGTGTCCAAAAAATACTGAGGACAGTTTTGGCTAAGTTGGCGCACTCATTTCATACAGTATACGCGCAATCATGAGGTCGAGATGCGCGCCGCCGCCATTCTTGAAAATAGTGATTTCGTCGTCGGCGACCCGATTGGTCGCGCCCGCCGCGAGGTCGTATAAATCCGCAATGACGTCGCTCTCGGAAATAACACCTGCGGCAATCGGGATCATGAGCTCTCCGATATGTCCGATTGTAGTGTCTCGACTGTCCACAAAGATCCTTGCTTTGCGCAGAAGGGCGTCATCGGCCTCGCGCATATCCGCTTTGAACGCGCCAATCAAATCGACGTGAGTGCCTGGCTTGACCCAGTCGCCGCGGATAATCGGCTCATATGACATGGTGGCAGATGACACGATATCGGCCTGCGCAATTGCCGACTGCAGGTCATTCGCGACCGTTATTTCAATGCCATTCTGTATTTGCCGACTCGCCAGCTTGTCAGCACGGCCCCGTGTGCGGTTCCAGATCTGGATCCGTTTGAGCGAGGGAAAGATTGCCGGATAGGCGTCGATCAGAGACTCTGCGACGGTTCCCGCCCCGACGATCAGGAGTGTTTCGCTGTCGGACCGCGCAAGGAGCCTGGCACCAAGTACTGAGTCTGCTGCGGTTTTCAGAGCCGTCACCAGGTCACTGTCGAGCGTCGCGATCTGGCTGCCGGACTCGGGATCGAACAGGGCCATCACGCCCTGCACGGTCGGAAGGCCGCGGGCGGCGTTTTCCCGAAATATGGTGACTGACTTCACGCCGAAGCCTAGACCCTTTATCCAAGCGGCGCGACTGAGCAACGTCTGGTCCGATGGGCCTAAAAAAATGTCCCTAATATCGGCCTTGTCCAGGCGATGGAACGCCTCGATGCGATCGGTAAGCATTCGCCAGTCTGTCTTGGCATGTAGGGTTGCAGCCGAGATATGGGGCACCATGACATCTTCCTTGACATGAGGTGAGGACAAGCGAATGCGCGCAGGTCGCCGCCATTGGGGCAGTGCACCAATGGCGGCGGTATCGCGTGCTACAACGCTCCGGCGATCAGAAGGATAACGCCAATAACCGTTCCGGTCGTCAGCAGGGCCAGAGCGCAGAAGCCCATGATGTCCTTGGCCCTCAGCCCTGCGATGGCGAGCGCTGGCAGGGCCCAGAAGGGCTGGATCAGGTTTGTCCAGGCGTCGCCCCAGGCGAAGGCCACGACAGACCGTGCCGGTGAAGCTCCCAGGGCCATTGCAGTCTCGATGGCGATCGGCCCCTGAATAGCCCATTGCCCACCACCCGACGGAACCAGAATGTTGAGCAGCCCGGCCGAGAGGAAAGTGAAGAAGGGCAGTGTTTGCACGGTCGCGAACTCGCTGAAGAAGCGCACCAGATCGGCCGACATGCCCGAGCTGGCCATCATCCCCATGATCCCGGCATAGAACGGGAACTGGATGACAACACCCGTCGCACCCGACACGCCCTCTTTCACCGCTTTCAGATAGGCACCCAGAGAGCCATGCAGCAGCATGCCCGCGAAGATCAGGATGAAGATGACGGCATCGAGGTTCAGCCCGCCACCCTGAAAGAACCGGACCGCGATGGTCGCCAGCCCCGCCAGACCGATGACCGCACCCAGCAGGCGCGAGCGTTCCAGCCGCGAGGCCGGGGTGCCATCGTCCTCGGAGGCCTTCTCGGGCTCGGCGGGCGGCAGCGCGCTGGCGGGGATGCCCACCGGCTCGGTGATCGACCGGCTGATGAGGTAGAAGGTCATCACAATTGTCACCGCAACCGCAGCGGACAGGGTCAGGTTCAGAGCCGAAAAGATGGTTTCGGAAACCGGGATCACACCGCCGGCGGCCGCTTGCAGGAAGTTTCCTTCGGTGGCCATCAGCAGCGTCGATGACCCGGAAAGACCGCCGTGCCAGAGGATGAAGGAACTGTAGGCGGCGGCGATCAGCACGCGGTAGTCCACGCCAATGACTTTGCGCGCCAGTTCACGCGCCAAAACCGCGCCGGCCACCAGCCCGACGCCCCAGTTGACCCAGCAGGCGAGCAAGGTGCAGGTGGTAACCAGAACGATGGCCCGCTCAGGCGTGGTTGCGAAGACGGCGATCTTGTCGATCACCATGCCGAAGGCAGGGCTCCGGGCCAGTGCGTAGCCGCCGACGAGGATAAGGATCATCTGCATGGCAAAGCCGTGCAGCGTGAAGAACCCGCCATACCAGCCTTGCGACATGCCGACGGGGCTGACCCCGTTCAGCACCATGCCGGCGATGAAGACGGCGATGGAAAGGATTGCCGCAAGGACCAGCGGATCCGGCATATATCGCTCAAAGAGCCGGATGAAACCACGATTGACGATGTTCATGTGAAGTCCCCCTTTGTTTTCTTTTTGTTTTTTGATTTCTGCGGCGGCCGGCCACGGAAACCTAGCTGTCCAAGACCAGATCGCTGGCCGGCACCGCACTGCATGTCAGGCAAGTGTTCTTGTCCGTTGGAAGCTCATCTGTCAGCGGCTGAATGGCGCCGCTGATGATCTGCACGGCGCAGCTTTCGCACTGGCCCGCCCGGCAACCGCTGGTCATTTCCAGCCCGGCGACCTCCGCGAGATCCAGCAGAGAGCCGCAATCGCGGGTCCATGTCAGTGTCTTTCCGCGACGACGGAACTCGACCGTAAAGGGCCCTTCCGGAAGGGTGGCCGATGCTGACCGGACGGGTGCGCCGAAGGATTCGCTGAAAATCAGCTCGTCTGGATGGCCCGCCTCCTTCAGCATCGTCTCGACAGCACGCATCATCGGTGGCGGGCCGCAATGATAGACTTCCGGTGCCTGGTCGAGATCGGCGGGCAAGATATCGGCCAGTCCGATCCGTCCCGCGCGGTCAAAGCCGTGACCCTGCCGGTCGCCCTGTTCCGGCGCATCATAAAGTGACACGATGCTGAGCCCCGGCAGCGCGGCCTTCAATTCCGCAAGTCGCGCACGATAGGCATGGCTGCGCCCGCTGCGGTTGGCATAGACCAGATGCAAGCGCGCCCGCGTCCCGGTTTTCGCCAGAGTCTCGATGAAGCTCAAAAATGGCGTGATCCCGATACCGCCCGCGACCATGACGACGGGGCGTTCTGGTTCGACAGGCAGGGTAAATCGGCCCTTCGGAGCCTGTAGCTCCACCGCGTCGCCAAGCCGCAAATGATCATGGATAAGGGTCGAGGCGCGGCCCGGCGGCAGGTCCGCCCGCCCGACAGGGGCCCCCACCCGGCGCACGGTGATCGTGTAGCGGTCACGCCCGTCATCCCTCGCCGTATCCACAAGCGAATAGCAGCGTGTGACGGGTGCGGCGTCCTCAGGCGCGCGGATCCGCAGCACGATATGCTGACCCGGGGCGTAGTCGGGCAGTGTTGCCATCCCGTCGACGGCAAAACCGACGCGGAGACAATCCTCTGCAACCTGCGTGCGCTCCACCACCCGTGCGGGGCGGAACCCGCTCCATGCCATCGACCGCTCTTCGACTGGGCGCACCGCACAGAGGACTGAGCGGTAAGGCATGACCCCACTGACCGGATCGGCTTCGTCCACCGGGACAAGCCGGTTGTAGTTCGCGCCGCTGTTGGAAAACGGATCATAGCCCGAAAGCTTCAATTGTGGATTGGCCTGCCAGAACCCGTAATCCGCGACAGCGGTCCCAGGGTCAAGCGTTGCGTCGCAGGCCAGCGTCATCCGCACCTCGCCGGTTTCGGTGCAAAGGCGCACGGTCTGACCATGCTCCAGCCCTTCTTGCGCCGCGGCCTCGGGATGCAGCCGCACAAGAGGCTGTGGCGCGCGGCGGCGCAGGGAAGGAATGGACCGATATTGCGAATGGCAATAATAGGGGCTCTTGGCCGTCGTCAGCAGGAGCGGGAAATCCCCGTTCGCGGTAGGCACCTCGCTGATCATGCGCGGGACAGGCGGCTGTCCGTGACGGCCCAGAAGGGCCGAATAGACCTCGACCAGCCCGGTCTCGGTCGCAAAGCCACGCAAACCTTCGCCGCTCTGTTCGGCGTATTTTCGGGGACGTTGCGTCTGCGGGATGCGAATGCCCTCTGGATGCTCACGAAGCCGTTCGACCGTCAGTCCCGAAGGGGCAAGCTGCCAGTCCCTTGCTGCGTCTATGTCGCCTCCAAAGAACCTGTCGGACATACCCAGGCGCACTGCCAGATCGAAGATGATGTCGGTATCCGAGCGGCTCTCGCCTGCCGAAGGCACGATGATCTGACGCAACTGCACCAAGCTTTCGGCGTCCTGCGTGGCCTCGAACCCGATGCGCAGCGCCTCGCGCTCCCAAGGTGTATTGACCGGCAGGATATAGTCGGCGAACCGCGCGGTCGGCGTCTCGACCCGGTCGCAATGAACGTGGAACTCAAGCTCGGACAAAGCCTTTGCAGCAATATCACTACCCGCCTGGGACACCGCGAAATTGGCCCCAAAGGACATCAGTCCGCGCACCTTGTAGGGCTTGCTCTCAAGGATGGCGCGGTACACGTCAACTCCGCGCACCCAACCCATCGCGGGCGGACCAAGGGGCCGGGCGTCATGGCCCAGAGCGCGGGATGCAAACTCCGGCGTGATCCATTCCAGCCCGTTCACCGGGTTCGAGGGAACCTTGGTGAATGCGACATTCCCCCCCGGCGCATCATGCTGCCCTTTCAAGGCGACCAACAGGGCGATTGCCCTGTCCGTTTGCGTCGCATTGCGATGCTGACCCACCCCTGTCCAGCAGTAATAGGCGATGGAGCCGGTTTCGGACAGCAGCTTCGCCGCGCTGTCCTGTGCCTCGATACTAATGCCTGTGAGAGCTTCGACATGCTCCGGTGTGTAAGGGTCGACGGCCTCCCACAGATGGTCGAAGGCTGGTCGGCAAGGGATGCCCTGGACCGTCACATTGCCGCGCAACTGCAGATCGCCGGTTTCACCGTCAAAGCAGCGCCGAACGGCATCGTAAGGTACCGGTGCACCGTTCCACGCGATGTAGCTGTCCGGACTCTCTCGATACCCGATGTCACCGGCACGCAGGAACGCACCATCATCTTCGCGTACCAACAGCGCGGCATTGGTCCAGCGCAGCAAGAAGTCCGCGTCATATCCCTTACGCGCAATCAACTGGCGCAACATCCCGAGCGCGAGCGGCAGATCGCTGCCCGGTCGCAGCTTGAGCCAGTGATGCGCGCCGCGCGCATAGCCCGCAGGGCGCGGGTCCACGGCGATGATCCGGGCGCCCCGAGCCTTGGCTTTCGCGATCTGCGTCGCCTGTTCCAGCCAGACGGCGCTGGGGTTGAACCCCCACAGCAGCACGGTTTCGGTATTCTCGTAATCCGGGTACTGGATGCCGCAGCCCAATGTGAAGGCGTGTGCGAAATCCTTGTGCCAGTTGCAGATCTCGGTGCTGTAAAGGGTGTTCGGACTGCCGAAGCTCCGGATGAAGCGTTCGATCCAGTCAATGGAGTCGCTGATCGGCGTCCCGCTGGGAGTGGTCACTGCAAAGGCCACCGCCTCGGCGCCGGACTCGCTGCGGATCGCCCCAAGTCGCACCGCGATGTCCTCCATCGCCTCTTTCCACGTGACCGGCTGCCAGCCCGGATCTGCGCTGCCCTTCGGATTGGACCTGCGCAGCGGCGTCATCAGGCGGTCCAGATCGTTGACAATTTCCGGTGCTGCATGACCCTTCGTGCAAAGTGCCGCCCCGGTCGGGTGCGAAGGGTCTGATCGGGCCGCGATCAACCGCGCGCCATCAACCTCGAAGCGCGCGCCGCAGCGTGAGCGGCAAAGGGCGCAGAATCCTGCTTTTTCTGCCTTGGTGGCTACGTGGCTGTCTGACTGTTTCATCCCAAAATGACTACTTGTGCAGTGTCGGCAATGCGAGTTTAGATATCGCAATCCTGATATTGAGAAAATTTATGCCGCCAACCGTCCGCCAGCTTCAGTACTTTCTCGCTGCCGCCGAGTGTAGCCAGATTTCCCGTGCGGCGAAGGACATGAACGTCACGCAATCCTCGATCACCATCGCGATCCGGGACCTTGAAAGCCGCCTTGGCTACAAGCTGTTTCATCGCAAGTCGCAGGGTGTAGAGCTGACGATGGCTGGACGGTTGTTTCATCATCACGCTGCTGCGGCACTTGCCGGTGTCGAAGACCTTATGACGCTGAGCCCCGCCAGCGAACAGCAGGCCGAGGGTGACGTGCGCATTGGGATCACCGACACCATAGCGGGGTACTACCTGCCCCGCGTCTGGAAGGATATCAAGCGGAACGCCCCGAAGCTGGAACTGCAAGTGACCGAGCTGGCACGTGGCCAGATTGAACAGGGTTTGATCAACGGGCAGTTCGATCTGGGAATTGTTCTGACGTCGAACGTCCGGAACGTTCACGCATTCGAAATCGAAACCCTTCTCGCGTCTCAAAGACAGCTCTGGCTTGGAACCGGTCACCGTCTGGCATCCGCCGACACCGTTTCTTTGACCCAGCTTGTCGATGAGCCATATTTTCTATTGCAGACGGATGATCACGAACACACAATGAATGTGAACTGGGGCCGCCATGGGTTCAAACCAAATGTGGTGTTTCGCAGCTACTCAATCGAGGCGGTGCGCAGCCTTGTTGCCGCTGGGCTCGGGATCGCCATCCTTTCGGACATGATATACCGTGCCTGGTCGCTGGAGGGTCAACGCGTTCTTCGCAAGCCACTTGTTGAGGCAATCGAAACGATGGACACTGGCATCATCTGGCCGAAAGCCAAGCCACTGGCACGACCTGCAAAGCTATTTGTAGAGTTTCTGACAGGCGGAAATGAAACATCCACGCATCGCGTATAGCTATGAGACATTTCATCGCTTGTGAATTCAATTTCGAGTTTAGCGCCTTTTAACAAGAAGAAGAAATGCAGTTGTATTCGGTGGCGCGGCGCTCGGAATTCTATTCCTATTGCCGCGGCCGCAAGCAGGCGGCCTCGACTTCTACGACTATATGACTGGCCCGCCATATCCTGCAGAGCACACAGATCTGGCAAAAGATCAACGCGTAGGCGATACAGGGCAGGACTTGGGCCAACCTAGCCGCACATCCATACGGTTGCCTGCATTGGAACGACAGCTTTGGCATAAATGTTTCGGTTGCTAAGTCTTTCTGCTTCCGTCTCCTTTCCGCCCTTTTCGAAGGCGGCGACGAGCCCCGACCGATAACGGTCGGTCAGCAGGCAAGGATGCTGGAAGCGTCGATGTCCGAAGCGGACGCTACCAGACACATCAGTCTCTTTTTTGACCCGTTGAAGGCGATTAAGTTAGCTGTGCAACATAAGATCTTTAGCCCTGCCCTCCGCAGCCGCTCAAAGACTAACTTGCTTAAACCCAGCAGTCGCTACGCTCGCAGAACCCAACAAAAACCACCGTTTGAATATGGACTCGTCAGTTATTTGACGAAACCAAGCCCAAGATTGGGAAATTTGGAGGTGGCGGAAGATCACAGTTTTTGGCAATCATCATGTCCAAGATTATTCCTTGTCTAAGCAAGATGTTTGTCACCGCTGCCTGCGCTGTTGAAGCCCGAAGTGTGCTTGTCTCGGCTTTGCTTACGCGGTCGAAAAAAATGAACGCCTTGTCATATTGTCCAAACTGAGTGCCAAGAATGCCACACGCTTCAGCTTGGACGACGGTCGGAACCATTACGGAAATGGCTATTGCTAGTAAGCGCATCGTGTCTCTTTCTTTTGGTTTTCTATGTCAACCATGCGCAGGGTCGGCATCAGGCTTCAAGGACAGCTTAAACAAACTGGCCTCATATTTGAACGAATGATGGCCAACGTTTTCGATTGAAGCCCACCTCGTAGGTCCGCTAAGGGCTCAAGATCGAAGTGTCTTCACAACAGCAGAGAATTTCCGCTATCCGCCCTTCGCGCAGCCCCCGCTCAACCAAAAGTCGGTGGAACTGCCTGCTAATTTACTGCCTCAACCGCTTCGCCCTCTCAGCCATCCTGACCACCTGCGCGCTTGCCGTCGCAGCAGCGCTCCGCACGACCGCAGGCGTTTGCACAACCCCGCGCCCGATCGCTTCACCCGTCGAGAGTGCCCCGATCCGCGACCTGCCCTGCACGCCTGACGTGTTCATCACCCCCCGCAGTACGCCTGCGGACCCGCTGACGATCGCAGGTGCCGCCGCTACCATCAGGTTCCCCGAGATCCCCCGCACGATCAGGGGCGTTGCCGCGACGAACCCCTTGGCTAGGAACACCATCACGAAAAACGGCACAAGCGAGCCGATGTTGGTGGCCGAGTTCGGGTCACCGAGCTGGGCCAGAAGCGAATTCGCCATGCCGACGACAGTCGAGAACATGGCGGCAATGACGATGGGGTAGAAGGCGTAACTGATCGTCGTCGAGACCCACCTGTGGAAGAAATCCTTGGTCGCATCGAAGAGCGACAGCGCGATCATGATCGGGGCGAGGCCGAGCATCAGGGTCAGCATCATCTTGGCGAAGATGAGGACGATGCCGGTCATGAAGCCGAGGAGGCTCAACATGACAAGGCCGATCCCGCCGAGGATTGCGCCAGTCATCCAGTTCAGGTTGTTGCCGATCGCGTTCAGGTACTGGCTGAACTCTGTGATGAGCCGGTCGAATTCGCCCGCAAAGTGGGTGGCCCCTGCCCCAGCGCCCCCAACCGACGAGATCAGGGCCCCGGCGACATAGTCGAGGCCACCGACGATCGCATTGGCAACCGCATTGAAGTTGGCCCAGTTGAAGGCGAAGAGCCCTATCAGCATCAGCTTGACGAGATACCAGAAGAAACTGGCCCCATCCATGCTGCGGAACTGGAACGCCATGTTGATGCAAACGCCGATCAGCGAAAGCGTGACCATCAGCAGGACGATCGTGCCCGTATTGCTCGCCACGGCCCCAAACTGGGACTGGGCTGCATCGGCCAGGAAGCCATCGGCAGTTCCAACCATCCAGCTGACGACGCTCATCACCAGTTACCTTGCGCTTCGCAGATATCCTGGACGTCGCGGGTGATCTGGCTCTGTTTCTCACGGAGGGCCAACTGGACCTGAGTATGCTCAGCCTGTGTGCTTGTCGCGAACCCTTCCTCGTATTCCGCCGATGCGGCATCCCAAGACGGGAAGCGAAAATCACAGCCACAATCGCCTGATGCCATGATGGATTCCCATGACCGCAGCTCGTAGAGGCGCATCAAGGTCAGTGCCTTATAAGCCTCGCGCACATGGACCTCATCCATCCAGGTCGGACGCGCGGGCCGTTCGTTGCAGATCCGGTATTGCTGTAGCGACATGGTCACGGTGAGATCGTTCGTCACCTGAGGGGAGGTCTGGGCTGCGAGGGGTACGCCCAGCAGGGTGACGGCTGTGGCGAGGATGGTCTTGCGCATGGGGATTTCCTTTCGTTTCATTCGGCCACGACTGAGGGGCGTTTTGCCTCCATGTTACTGTCCCGGCTCGGGTCTGGATGTCTTGCCTGTCCCGGCAGGAAGAACTCGGTGATGCCGCGCGCGCCATTGTGGCGACCGGCCTGGATGATCACGTCGATCGAGCCCTCGATGTAGTCGACCATGTCCGCATAAGTCATCGGCACCTGCGCTTTCAGGGCGGCGATGGCGAGGCGGCGGATGGCAAGCTGCGGGGTTTCGGCATGTAGCGTGGTCAGCGAGCCGCCATGGCCAGTGTTGATCGCCTCGAGGAAGGTCATCGCCTCACGGCCACGGACCTCGCCCAGCACGATCCGGTCGGGCCGCATGCGCAGGGTCGAAGCCAGAAGCACATCGGCGCTGCGGGCATCCGTGTCGCGGTCGGCGATCAGCGTCACGGCATTCGGCTGCTCAGGGCGCAACTCAGCCGCTTCCTCGATGGTGATGATCCGTTCCTCGGGTGGGATCAGTGAGAGGATCTTGCGGGCCGCGACCGTCTTGCCGGTGGATGTGCCTCCCGAGACAATCATGTTGAGCTTGTTCTCGACGCAAAACCGCAAGGCGGCGTCGATGTCACCCGAGGCCACCACGTCGCGTAGTGCTGCGTTCCTTTCCCAGCGCAAGCCCTCAAGGCTCCGTTCCTTGCCATAGAGAAACCCGAGCTTGATCGCCTCCAGCGGCAGCGACGAAAAGAACCGCAGCGATATGGAAAACCCGCCTTCGACGGCCGGTGGCTGGATCACCTGCGCCCGGATCGGGCGGTCGCGGTAAAGGATCGAGACCGAGACGATGGGCTTCTTGGTGCTGAGCGTGGTCGAGGCGGCCGAGGCGATCTGGTTGCCGAGATCCTTGATCTCGGTCTGGGTCAGCGGGGTGCCGAGGCCCCGCATGAAGTGATCGCCCTGGAACTCGCCCCAGACCTGCCCGTCGGGGTTGATGCAGATCTCGATCGTATCATCGCGCTGCACGGGGGCGCCCAGACGGTCAAGCGAGGCTTCGAGATAGCTCGCCGCCATGTCAGAAAATCTCCAGGTCGCGGTCGACCATGACCGTGATCCGTGTGCCTTGATCGACATGGATCACCGGGCGGATCGCGAGATAGTCCTGCATGACGCTTTGCGTGCTGTCGCGCAGGTCCGTGCCCACGTTGCTCGCGATATCGGCCGCGGCTTCATCCTCGATCTGTCCAGCGGCGGCTGCAGGCAATGCCCCGATCAGCGAAATCAGCGCGGCCGAGCCGAAGCGCTGCGCAAAACGGGTGTCGACAAAGCCGGTGGTACCGGTGCGGCCAAGCTCGTCGCCGCCGAAGGCGCTGATCTCCACGGTCTGGTTGTCGGGCAGGATGATCCGGTCCCAGGCCACCATGACGCGTGACTGTGCCAGTGCTACATCGGAGCGGTAGCGCCCCACAAGGCGCGCACCGCGCGGGATCAGGACGCGTGTGCCGTCGAAGGAATGCACATCCTCCGAGACAATGGCGCGGATCGCACCGGGCAGCGTGCTGTCGAGGGCCGTCTCGGTCACGGCCTGAATCATCGTCCCTTGCACGACGGTGTTGCCCGGGTTCACGATCACTTCGGCCCGCGTCACGGGTGCGGGCCGCGCACCTGCACGAACGAAGGCTTCGTCCTCATTGAGACGCGCGGCCTCGAGGCTGTTTTCTCGGTCGGTCCCTGCCCCCATCCCGGAAAACGCGATCATGGGCGAGGCGATGCGTGCCGCTTGTGCCTCGGCCTCGGCCAGGCGGCGGCGCTCAAGCTCTGCCAAGCGCAACTCTTCCTCATTCAGCCCGGCGCGTTCCGGCGCAGGCGGGGTGAGGCGCGCAAGTTCGAGATCCATGCGCATCTGGTCAAGTTGGCGATCGCGCTCAGTCAGTTGACGCTCAAGCGCGCGTTGCGCCTCGGTTGATGCCGATTGCAGTGCTGCGATCTGGGCTGTCAGATCGGCAATTGCAGCCTCAGCCCGGGTGTCAGGCACATCAGAGGGGCGGGTCCGCAACTCTTCAAGCTCCGCCCTGAGCGTGGCGAGACTTTCCATCAAGGCAAGCTCGGAGGCCGAGGGACCGGTCTCAGCCATGACAGGTATGGCTTCCGGCTCGGGAAGGCGCAGCGGGGCCAGATCGCCAAAGCCCGAGCCGAGTGTCTGGAACTCGTCAGGTGCCGCGGTCGCAAGCATCACGTCTGGTTTGGGCTGCAGAGCAATCCAGAGCACACCGCCCAAAGCTGCGATCCCGGCCACGCCAAGAAGCGCTGTGATTGGTGTGGCGCGACCGCGCGCTGCTGTCTTGCCTGACGTGCTCTCGAGGGCTGCAAGCCGGGCTGCGAGGTCTTCGGTATCCTGGCTCATGATGTGGGGGTCCCCATATCCTGCACGCAGACCTCATCATCCCCAAGGCGCAGGACCCACTGGCGGTTGACGCCGGAGACCCGGATGACGCCATCGCCCTGGACAGTGCTGTTGACCGCGCGCTCCGCGCCATTGGTGTAGCGAAAGATCGCCGGGACCGGTGCGTTCCGCGCAAAGCGGAAATAGGTGAAGGTGCCATCATCCCAGATGGCTGTCGGGGTGAACTCCCGGCTGCTGCTCACCGCATAGTTCGCATTCGGGGCGTCGGCCGCGACAGCGCGTGCCGGCTGAACGCGGGCCTCAGGGTAGCGAAACTGGACGACGTAATGGGGTGTCTCGCGCGCCTCGACCACGTGGAAATAGTAGGAGCGACGGTTGGTATAGACCGTGATGTTGGTGGCCACGCCTGAGGCTGCGGGTTTGATGGCAAAGGCGCGCCCGCCGGGAACACCATCGAACTGGAAGCCCACGGTGTCGCCTGCGACGATCGAGCGGATGGTCTCGCCCTCGCCAAACTCGACCGTGGTCACGCGGGTGAGGTTGGTCACGACGCGGTAGACTTGTCCTTCGGTCCAGGTCGCAATGCGCACACGGCTGTCGTGGGGGCCGGGGCGCGGGGTCACTTCGGCGAATGCAGCAGATGCGACGAGCGTGAGCGCCCCGGCAAAGCACGTGGCAAGGCACCTGGCAAGGAACGCGGCGGGGAATACGGCAGCAACAGGGGCACGGGTCATTCAGAACGGTCCGATCGGATGGCATATTGGGTGACGGTGAAGCCGAAGGGGTTTTGCCAGACATCGTCGATCGAGCGGGTCCGTTCGGGCCGGAAGGCAAACATCAGCGTCGCGGTGAACATGCCTGCCTGCGCGCCTTGCGGGCTGGTCAGGCGCTTTCTGAGCCGCACTTGCGCGCGGTTGTCGCCGATCAGCGTGATCGAGGCGACCTCGACCGCCATCTCGGCCGAAGGGCCATAGCGCGTTGGCGGAAAACTCTCCTGCCCCGAGGTCCACATCGCGCGCATGCTGGCTTCGGCCGCCCCGGTGGACTGGGCCAGCACCCGGCGCACGCGCAGATCATTGTCGAGCTGGTTGTAGGCTTCGCGGTCCAGGATGTAGCGGTAGATCTGCGCCTCGATGATGGCAGGCCGCTCGGCGAGTGAGACGGCCTCGACCGTGGCATTGGGCAGCGCCATGCCGGTCTCGGGATCATAGGGCACGACCACGGGCGCCGGGGTTTCGATCATCAGCGCCACGGCCGCAGCGGCCAGACAGCCAATGACACCGAAGCTCGCCCCTCCGATCCCGATCATCTGCCAAAGCCGCTCCCGGCGCAGCGCGCCGTGGATCAGCTCCTCTTCGACCAGCTCGCGGGCATTCATATCAGTGGCCCCGCTCATGGCCGCAAGCTCGGCAGGGTGAAGTCCATGTAGCGGCGCTCTTCGGCGATGGTCGCGGCATCGACGACACCGGCGTTGCCTGCGCCAAGGGTCTGGATCGCCTCGAGCTCCCACATGCGTGTCATGGCGATGGCCAGCTCCGCCGTGACGCGGGTGTTGTGGTCCATTGCGGCTTTCAGATCCTCCATCTCGGGGATCATCGAGACAAGCCGCTCCACCCGTTCGAGGGACTGCGCGGCCTCGGCGTGGCTGTTCTGGGCGGCGGCAGACATGACGGCGCCGGTGGTCGCAAGGGTGGCCACGCCTTCCGCGCCGGGATTGCCGCTGGTGGCGATCTCGCGCAGCGAGTCCTCGTCAAAGCCCGCGCGCGCCAGAACCTGCTCCATCTGCGTGCGCATGGGGCCTGCCGTGACACCCAGAAGGTTGCTCCAGTCACCTGACTGGATGCCGCGGATCAGGCCCGGCAGATCGCGGAACTTGGCCTCGAGGAGCCCGTCAAGGCCGTCGCCCATGACCATCCCGAGGATGCTGCGGGGCCCGGTGAGCGAGGCATACATCTCTTGCAGCTGATCGAGCTGGTTCTGGACGACCTCCAGTTGTTCGAGGGCATTGTCCAGAAGATCGGTCTGGATCCCGAAATCCTGCAGCATCTGCTGAAGCTGGCGGATTTCCTGGGCGATGTTCTGGGTGTCGACCGTGGGCACGCCCTGTGCGGTGACGGGACCTGCGAGGGCAAGGCCAAGCGCGAGGGTCGCGGCGGCGGTGGTAAGGGAACGGGACAAGCGCCGGATCATCGCAAACTCTCCAAGGTGAAATCCATGAACTGCCGCTCAGCCGCCTGGGCGGCGGCCATGGCGAGTTGTTCCTCGCTCAGCGGCTGGGTGTGGGCGGCCTTGATCCTTGTGCGGATCGCAACCAGTCGGGCCAGCTCGGCGCGCGCGTAGGTGTTGAGCGCGATTGCCTCGTGGATGTCTTCGGTCTCGCCGATGCGGCGTATGATGTCCTGAACCCGCAGGGCGGCCGCTTGGACGGAGACCAGCGAGTAGTCGCCATAGACGCCTGCGCCATGGGCCGAGAGGCTGAAGCTCGCATTGGCCAGAAGGGCAGGATCGATGGTGCCGAGCGCATCGATGCCGCCAACGGCGGCGAGATAGCGGTTGTACTGCTGCGGGATGACCACGACGTAATGCTGGGTCTCCGCAAAGGGCGGCACGCCACTGTATTGCTGTACCCGTCCCGGGCCTGCGTTATAGGCCGCAAGCGCGTGGATGATGTTGCCATCGAACATGTTCAGCATCTGCGCGAGGTAGCGCGCGCCGCCGGTGACCTGCAGCCAGGGATCGTCGTAATAGGCCGGGTAGATCCCGAGATCGCCCGCAGTGCCCGGCATGATCTGGGTGAGGCCGAACGCGCCCACGGGGGAACGCGCCCCGATCTGAAAGCGGCTTTCCTGCCAGATCAGCGCCTGCAGAAGGCAGCGCCACTGCACTAGCGAGAGCCCTGCGCGGCTTACGCCGGGCAGGCTATGGGTGTGACGCGCGGCGCGGATGATCAGCTCCTCGACCCCTTCCCGGGCATCGCCGAACATTCGCGCTGCGGCCGGGTTGTTGTCCTCGGGGGCATAGAGACTGGCCGCGGCAGTCTCGACGCCCGTGACCTCGCCCTGCCCCGCTTCCAGCCCGGCCACGGTGCTCGCGACGTCACCCGCGCGCAGAGTCATGGCGTTCATGATCCCGTTCAGGGCTGCGAGTTGCTGGCGCTCAATCTCGGCCAACTCCTGCTCCCGGGTCAGGCGGCCTTGCTGGAGCGCCAGATCCTGTTCGCGCTGGTCGATGATTGCCTGTCGCCCCGCAAAGATGCGCAGATCAAACGTCGGCACGCCCTGGGCTGCGGCCGGTCCTCCGAACAGGCCCCCGAACGAACTGGCGAGTGAACTGGCCAGCACGCCCGAGAGGAGCGCGGACCGCGTCGCGATGGACAAACGAGGGGCGGTCATCGGCTTAGCTGCCCGTCCCCAGCATCACGAAACCGCAGTCTGTTGCGCGCCGTGTCGCGATATCGCCGCTGGTCGAGACGGTGACGCTTGCTGCCGACCGCGCGGGCGCATCGCGGAAATTGAAGCAATTGGCCTCTGCGGGGTTATGCTGCGCGCAGGCTGTCAGGGTCAGGCCAAGGCCAAGCAGCACGGCGCTGCGGGTTATGGTGCGGGTCATGTCACTCTCCAGAAATCTTGTCGTTCGCGGTAATCAGGGCCGACGAGGGCCTCCCCCTTCTCCATGCCGCCGAGGATGGTCACGAGGGGGCCGAGGGCGCTGAGATCGGCGTCGATCACCACAGCACCCCGGTCATCGCGCACGAGCGCGAGCCGCGAGGCAGAGCCGACGCCCAGAAGCACGTCGAGTTCTTTCTCGCTGAGGCCGAGCATCGCGTAATCCGCAGCCGAGGCGCGGATGTTGGGCAGGAGCACCTGGGTCGGCACGGCTTCCACGATGGTCTTGCCGGTGCGGGTGCGCTCGAGCTGGCTGGCATATTGCGTCATCATCACGACGACGGCGTTTTGCTTGCGCGCGGTCACCAGCCAGTTCGAAAGCCGCTCCGCGAAATACGCGTTGTCGAGCGCCTTCCATGCCTCGTCGATGACGATAATCGTGGGCTTGCGGTCTTCGATCACCCGCTCAACCCGGCGGAAGAGATACGACAAGACCGCCATCCGTTCCCGCTCGCTCTCTGAATCGAGGATGCCGGTCAGATCAAAGCCCGCGACGTCACCGTCGATGCTGAAGCTGTCCTCGGCATTGGCCCCAAAGATCCAGCCGTAACGGCCGTCAGCCGTCCATTCCTGCATCCGCTCGAAGAGATCGCCCTCGTCATCGGTGGAGACGAGGAGCGAGGCGAAATCCGACCAGTTGCGCAGCCCTGCGTTCCCCGCAGTGGCATTCTGGCGCACGACCTCTTGCAGGCGGTTGGTCTGCACCGGGGTCAAAGGTCGGTCGCGGCGCTCGAGGAGGCTTGCAAGCCAGTCGGCAAGCCAGGCCTGACCGCGCGCGTCAATCTCCGTCTGCAGGGGGTTGAGACCCGTGGGACGCCCTGCCCGCACGGTCGAATAGCTGCCGCCAAGCGCGCGGACGGCCATTTCCATGCCGGCGCGATAGTCGAAGACGAAGAGCCGGGCACCCGCCCGCCGGGCCATGGTCATCAGGAATGCCGCGAGCACGGATTTACCCGACCCGGGGCGGCCCAATATCAGCGTGTGGCCGCCCGTGGGCTCCCGGTCGGGTGCACCCTGTTCGTGGAAGTTGAAGCGAAAGCCGCTGCGCTCGGGTGTTGGGAAAAGCGTGATCGGCACGCCCCACGGCACTTCCCGGCCGGTCTTGCCAAGCGGGGTGCGGTGGAAGGTGGCGAGATCGGCGAAGTTGTGGTTCGTGATCGTGGCCTTGCGGCTGCGCGCCCCGGTGTTGCCGGGATGCTGCGCCATGAAATGCGCGCAGCACCCGAAGGCCTCCGAGATCAGGTTGATGCCGGAGGTGGCGGAGATGTTGCGGATCTCGGCCGCGATGTCGTCAAGGGCGGCCTGAGATCGCGCATAGACCGCCACGGTCATGTGGTGCTCGCCGAAGATCAGGCGCTTTGATTCCAGATCGTCCTGCGCGAGTTCCAGTTCCTGCGCGAGGCTGACGGCCCCGTCATTGGCGGCCTGCATCAGGCGCAGCTGCCGCTTGATCCGACCCGCCATCATGTTGGCGTTGATCGGCACGAAGGAGTGGGTGACCACCATGTCGACGGGCAGGTTCAGCTCGTCCAGCATCAGGCTGTCGGTCTTGGCGGGGTAGTTCTTCACCGCGAACATCGCGCCGAGCTTGTCGCCCACGGCGCCATCGGACAGCACGATGGTCGTGCCGCGGAAGGTGATGCGGGTATTGGCCACATCCTCGGCAATCACGCCGAGGCGTGACCGGGGGAAGAGCGGATGCTCTTCGCCGGTATTAAGCGAGCCGAGGAAACCCAGAAGCTCGCCAGTGCTGGCCGCAAGCAGGCGGGGCTTCAGCTCGTCGAATGACGACAGGAGAAACCCCACAACTTCGTCGAGCTTGCGCAAGCGCCGGGTCGTGTCGGCCGCATGCCGGGCGCGCGACGCCCCAAGTCCGAACGGCAGACGGCTGCCCGTCTCCGGTCGTTTCAGCACCGTCAGCGTCAGCGTCTTGTCGCGCAGACCCGAGCGTCCAAGATGGGTGCGCCAGCGCTGATCGACGGCGGCAGCGAACCCGTCGCCCGGAATGGGTGGCAGGGTCACATCGACCGCTTTCGAGACCTTGTGCAGGTAGAAAGAAAACTCCGTCCCCACCTGCGCGACGATCCCGGCCATGAGCCCGCCGATCCGGTCGAGATGGGTATCCTCGCTTGTGGTGCTGTTCACCCCCTCGAGCCGGATGCATTGCATCAGCTCGTTGCCGCGTGTCCGGATTGTCCGGTCGGTGACAAGACTGACATAGGGCAGCATCATTGAGAGCCGCTTCTCGCCCTTGACCCATGCGGGCAGGGACGTCAGCGGATCGAGCGCGTCCGTCGCCTCATCGGCACCTCCATCACGGGGCATAGCTGTCGCCCCCATGAAGCTTGCGGTTCGCCGTGGGCGGGGTTTCCTGCAAGGTGATCACCAGCACATCGAGGAAGTTCGGATCCCAGTCCGCAGCTTTCCAAAGCGCGGGCCAGGCCAGCCCCGCGAACACAGCCACCACCCCGCTCTGCACCCAGAGGAACAGCAGCGTCGAGCCGAACAGCCAGACCATGGCGTACATGATCGGCAGGCCCATCAGCTTGGGTGGCCTGAGAAGGCCGATGAAGACGCGGGACTGGTCGGACATGGCAAGACCTCCGGGAACTCTGGCTCAGGTCGTCCAGATGGCGGCGACGATAGTGGGCGCCGCGGCGATGCCCGCGATCGCGACCACGACCCAGAGCGCCTGCCGGAAATCGAGGATGCCGAAGAGCCAGGAGAGGAACACGCCGATCAGCGCGAGCGTGCCGATCACGATGCCCAAGGGCCCGGTGATCGCATCGACGATACCCTGCAGCAGGGTCTGCACTGGCGATAGATCGATGCTTTGAGCGAGCGCGGGGCCCGCCAGCACAATGAGGGCCATCGCGCCGAGCGCGACAAGGGAAGATTTGGACGTCACGACAGGTCTCCTCTCAGCCGCTGGAACACGGCTGTCACACGGGCCACATGGCCTTGGGTTTCTCGAAAGGGGGGAATGCCGCCATGGCGTGTGACCGCATGGGGACCGGCATTATAGGCAGCGAGCGCCAGCGCAGGATCGCCAAACTGCTCGAGCATCATAAGAAGGTAACGGGCAGAACCGTCGAGATTCTGCGCGACATCATGGGGATCAACGCCAAGATCAAGCGCGGTGCCGGGCATCAACTGGCCAAGCCCTATGGCTCCGGCATGGCTCAGCGCGCCCGGGTTATAGGCGCTCTCGACCTCGATATTGGCGCGGTAGAACAGCGCCCAATCGGTGACCGACAGACCCGCCTGGCGCAACGCGGCATGGCCGCCGTAGCGCAGTGCCGTGGTCTCGATCGCGTGGAGGATTTCGGGGGAGGCGCGGACGGTGCGCGGGGCGACCGTGGCAGCGGCGAGAACCGGCCTCTGAGGATCATCATCCCCGCGCGATTGCGGTGCTGCGAAAAGAAAGAGGCGATCTGCGAGCAGCCCGTTCTGGGCGGCATCATCGCTTGAGAACGAGCGCAGGCTGCTCGTGGTCTCGGCGGTGTCGATCAGTCGGCCATCCGGGCCAACCTGGAAAATGAAGCCATCAGCCCCAGTCTGTGCAAGGAGGGCCGGGGGTGCGGAACAAACACCTGTACCCAATGCAACGACGAGCGCAAATGCGCGGTCAGTTGTCCTTGACCAGAACCGGACCTGTCCGTGGCGGAGCCACGCGTCCGGGTGCCACATGGCGTTCGCGTCCACCCTCGATGAGCGGAATGTTGGCAGTCGTGCAGCCCATCTCGGCAAGGAAGCTGACAAGACCCACGACAGTCTTGAACTCCCGGATCTTGAGATAGCTGCGGCTGGTGACGAGCATTTTCTCGTGACGGCCGTCTTCGGCAATCGCCCGCACGACCCATGTGCCGTACCAGCTGTTGTGGCGTTTTTCGCCACTTTCCTTGCAAACCACCTCGAGGAGGTAGCCTTCGGCCAGGAGGCCGCGCAATCCGTCTTCTGTAACCACATTCGGTGCTTCTTCTATCATGGCCTCCCGCTTTCGGTCCTTTCTCTGCCTGAGGTGCAGTATCGGTCCCACGGGGTCGCAACACCGTGGGCGATACAAGACAACATGTATGGTAGCAAGACAATAATAACGTATTGACGAAAATCGCCTTGCTCTGATACCAGTGCTACAGGACGACATAACAACATTAAAGGCGCGAAAGGAGTTTTGCCCTGCACATGTCATGTGCGCGCAATGCTATCTTGGCGCTGCTGTCCGTGGCTGTCTGCCCGCAGCCGCTGATGGCATCGCCCTGCGTCGCCCCCGAGCGCCCCTTCCTTCCGCAATCCAGCGCCGACATGCGCCTTTATGCCGATCTGCTGCGGGCAGATTTCGAGACCTACATCGCGGATGTGCAGGTCTACTTCCGCTGTCTCGATGCCGAGCGCGCCCGCGCGTTTACTGAAGCGCGAGACGTGAGCGAAGACTACGGGCGGTTTCAACGCGCCCAGGACTGAGCCTCCGCGGCTGGCATATCGGCGCCCGCCCCTATACCTAAAAAACGTGCATTTATTTTTGTGCACTTGGCCAGCGCCGATGCCATTCAGATCGCAAGCTGGAATTTCGAACACCTTGTTGCCGAAAACGACCGGGGCTGTCGCCCTCGCAACGATGGCGATTTTCAACGGGTGGACGTGCAGCCGGTCAAGTGCTGCCTAGTCGTGACGATAATAGGAGATGAATGCTCACATTTGCACAACTCAATATGCTCTACATTTGTTCGACTCACGCCCCCGCTAGTTTTGAAGCGTCACACTTCAAAACAGCAAAAAACTACGCCGCAGCGCCGGTCCCCAAGCCTACTGCTTCACTGGTCGAAATCAGCGTTTCTTATTCGACTGGGACAGAACCGAACCGGCAAGTGCCTTCGTCTTTTCTGAGTAGCGATCGCCCCGAAGCACCTTTGAAGCGAGGTCCTCCATTTCGGCGCCAGTTTGTCGATTCGTATTGGACTGGGACAACGCCGAACCGGCGAGCTTCCGGGCGATCTGCGATGAGCCTGGCTTGAACAGGGTATTTGCCGCCAGCGATGCGACCTTGTTTGAAGTGCCTTTACGATTGGTAGCCATAGGCATTGTTGCGTAACTCACGCCTGAGGCATGACTTTCCCTTTCCCCGTTGACGTCAGGCTACGCGGACGATCTCGGCGGTGCCGAGGGCGTTGAAGCGGTTGATGAGGGCGACGCGAATCTGGATTTCGACGGTTTGGCGGTCGGGGTCTCTGGCGCTGATGCGCTCGCCGAAGGCCTTGAGACAGCGCATCTTCGCCTCGACCCGACTTCGGGCGTGGTATCCCGTCCACCGCTTCCAGAATGCCCGACCGTAGTACCGCGTGGCGCGGAGGGTTTCGTTTCGGGCGATTGCGGCAGGGCAGTCCTCCTTCCATGGGCGCCCGTTCTTGCGGATCGGGATGATCGGGGTGGCCTGGCGGTCGATGATGGCGGTGTGGCAACGGCGGGTGTCATATGCCCCATCGGCGGTCACGGTGCCGATCTCTTCGCCTGCGGGAATCTGGTCGAGCAACTCCGGCAAGACCGGGCTGTCACCGTCGCTGCTGGGGGTGAATTCCACCGCCCGGATATCCGAAGTGGCCGTATCCATGGCCAGATGCACCTTGCGCCATTGGCGTCGGCCCTGAACACCATGCTTTCGGGCCTGCCATTCGCCATCGCCCAGGAACTTGATGCCAGTGCTGTCCACCAGCAGGTTCAAGGGTCCATCAGCGCGCCGGTAGGGGATCTGGACCGCCAATCTCTTCTGCCGCCGGCAAAGGGTCGAATAATCCGGCACGGCCCAGTCGAGGCCCGCCATCTTCAACAGGCTGGCCACCATCCCAGTGGTTTGCCGGAGCGGCAGCTTGAACAGGACCTTGATGGTCAGGCAGAACTGGATCGCCGCATCCGAGAACACCGATGGTCGGCCACACCTGCCGTCATGCGGTGCAAGCCAGGTCATCTCCTTGTCCAGCCAGATCAGAATTGATCCCCGCCTTCTCAGCGAGGCGGTGTAGCTGGACCAGTTCGTCGTGCGGTAGCGGGCGGGTGATGGCTTGCTCATACCGCCTGTCTAACCGTATGGATTCACATTGTGAATCCTCAGCAGACAGACTTGTGCAACAACGCCGTAGCCATATCTGCCTCCATGTAGTATGTGTGTTGCGTTTAGATTCTAGATATGGGGTTCGGGCGAATTGTCCGCAAGCTCCACAAGGACAAATTCAGAACTATAGACTCACCTCGAATAGATCTGGGGTAGTTCCATCTCGCCGCCTGCTTAGTCCTTCGCCGAGGTGCAGACAGGGGTGTTTTATTCGCGTCAGACCTTCACCTCCCTCGAAATGTACCCACCCACCTTTCGGCATGCCAACACTCACGATCAGGGCACCGCATACGGGACAAGCTCGCCTGAAGGAGGCGCTATCGCTGCTTACACGTTCACCCTGGAGCACCCAGCCGCCACATACAGCGATGGTCCGTCCCGTCCGCAGTCGGCGGGCGTGAGCCTTCCGGAAGTGCCATTGATCTCTCATCACAGCCCCCTTCTTTCCTCGACACGGCTTCCGCTAGGGGTGGAACGCACATAGAACCCTTGTGGAATAGCCTCCTGCACAAGCCCGACATGCGAGATCAGACCCACGGCCCGGTTGCCCTTCGTTAGCGCCGATAGAACCTGAAGCACTTGGTCCAGCGTGCCCGCTCCGTTCTCGGAGTCTAGGCTGCCAAAGCCTTCGTCTATGAAGATCGTGTCCATCCGTATTTTGCCTGACAGGCTCTCGACCACGTCGGCAAGCCCAAGCGCCAAGGCAAGCGCGGAGATGAAGGTCTCACCACCGGAAAGGGTCGCAGTCGGGCGCGCTTTGCCGGTGTTGACATCGAAGACCTCGATCTCCAGCCCGCGCTTGCCGCGTCCGCTCGATGCCTCGACGCCGCGCTCAAACCGGTAGCGTCCGCGCGTCATCGGGTCGAGCCGCATGTTCGCCGCCTCGAGCACCTGATCGAACATGGCAGCAATGGCGAAGGTTTCGAGCGTCATGTTGAGATCGTTCTTGCCATTGGCAAGGTCGGCCAGCCCTCGGAGCGGCCCAGTTTCGGCCTCCAGTTCGTCTGCTTTGGTGAGTGCCTCAGCCAATGATGCCTTGAACTTCACCAAACTCTCGATGGCGGCATTCGCTTCTGCCAGCGCCGCGTTGGCGGAATTCAGAGACTGCGTGGCGTCCGACTGTGCCTCCACTATCGGGGCAAGGTCCGGCCGCTCTCGATCCGCGCAGGCGCCCTTGGCGTACTGCAATGTCGTGCGCGCGGCGATCAGCCCCTCATGGTGTCCGCTCACCGTCTCGCGATCTGCTTTGAGTGTCAGAAAATGTGCCTTGCAGGCATCATATCGAGCTTCATCCAATCCGGCTTCACCGAGCCGGGCGAGGAAGGCCTGGCGTGCCGCCTTCTCGCGCCGCTCCTGTGTTTCGAGCGCCTGCCTCGCCGCCTCCTGCTTCTCCTGAGCCCTGGTGAGGGCCTCGCCTGCGGAGCGATCCACCTCGGTGGCTCGCTCAAGCGCCTCGGAGAGTTGCTTTTGTTCGCCCAGCAAAGACGCGCGCCGTTCTGCGACTGCCTTAGGCGTGCGCAGCTCTTCCGGCAAGGCATTTACCACCGCATCGCGCGTGGCCCGCGCCGCCGCCAGGTCGGCCTCGGCCTTGCTTGCAGAAACCCGCGCCTCGGCCTCGGCCACCTCAGTTTCCTTCAGCTCGCGCTTGAGATCTGCCAGTCGCTCCGCCATCGTATCAAGATCGACCGCCTCGCCAAGCGCGACAAGCGCACCATCCAGCCGCACCTCTTCGGCCTCGAGTTCCGTCGGCCCGCGCCCGGGCCGTTCCTGTTCGGCCAGCGCTCGGTTCTTTTCTTCTAGCCTCGTCCGGCTATTGCGCAGTTCACTTTCGGCCCGAACCCGCGCCTCAGACGCTTTTTTTGCCTCGGCCTGAGCATTGCGGAACGCCTCGGTCAGACCAGATTGTTCGGGCATGCCGTGAGCCGGGACGGGATGATTGAGCGCGCCGCAGACTGGACAGGGTACGCCTTCGGCTAGCTTTTCCGCCAGGATGATCGCCTGCGTGCGCGAAAGCCGCGTCTCGGCTTCGATCAGGGCCGTCTCTGCGGATTCTTCCGCTGCGGTCTTCGTCACCAAGTCCTTCTCGGCGGCTTTGACCTCTCCTTCTGCCTTCGCGACCTCCACCTGTGCCTTGGCAAGCGACTTAGCTTTGGACAGTTCTCGGTTAACCTCGGCCAGTTCGCCCGTCAGCGTGCCGCGCACCACTTGGGCTTTGCGCGCAGCGTCGAGCTCCAGATCGGTCGCATCGCGCCGGGATCGAAGCGTTTTGCACGCATCTTCGGCCTTGGCTAACAGTTCTTTCGACGTGACATCGGTCCTCGCAGCGTCGTCAAACTTCGCCTGCAAATGCGCAGCCTGCCCGACCTGCGTCTCCGTCGCCTCCAACCGCGTCAGATCGGCCTGAACCTTCTGAAGCCGCACTGCGCCGGCCTTGGCCGTGCTCAGCGTGCGCGCCGCGTCCTGCTGCGCTTTGGTCATCCTGTCGAGATCCGCCGCCGCTTCAGTTACGGCTTCCGCGGCGTCGCGGCTGTCCCGCGCCGCATCGTGCCAAGCTGACTCGAGATCCCGCGCCTGAAAGGCATTCGTGACAGCCTCGACCCGCCTCGTCAAAGCCTCAATCTCATCCGTTTTCGCTTCGAGATCGTCAAGCGCCTGCCGTGCCTTATCGACGGTCGCAAAGGCTTTTTCGACCTGCTCGGCCTCGCTCAGAACTTTGCGTGCGGTTTCGTTCGCTACTTCTGCAACCCGCTGACAGCCCCGTTTCGCGTCGACTTCAGATTCGGCAGCGGCAATCCCCAGCTCCAGCGCCTCGACGCTTTCAAAGCCACGTTCCACGAGCCGTGCCAAGTACAGCGAACGCTGCTCGCGCAACGTCCGTTCTGCCTCCGAGGCTTCTTCCTTCAATCGGGCGGCGAGATCGCGATAGATCGTGACGTCGAAGAGATCGCGCAATATCTTGACCCGATCATCCGTCTTTGCGGCGAGGAACGTCTCGAACTTGCCTTGCGGCAAGAGCACGATCTGTCGAAACTGATCTGCGCCGTAGCCCAGCAGCAGTTCGACCTGTTGCCCCACCACAGAGACCTTCTTCTCTGCGATGACACGGCCCGACTGACCCGGCCCGAGCGCATCGATCGGGATCCCGGTGACATCGAAAAGCGAGGCTTCGGCTGCGTCTTCGGTTGTTCCTTCACCGCGAGCCTTCGGACGCTCCTGTGCCGGACGCCGGCGGATCAGATAGGTCTTGGCGCCCAGTTCGAAGACAAACTCGATTTCGGTCGGCAGATCCGCTGCAGCATGGTCCGACCGTAGCGAACGTGGCTCTTGGTCCGTTCTGGTCGGCGCCCCGAAAAGCGCAAAAGACATTGCAGAGAACAGCGTCGATTTTCCCGCCCCGGTCTGGCCGTAGATACCGAACAACCCAGTTTCGATCGCTGATCGAAAATCCACAACTTCGGTCGTTGCGAAGGGACCGAATGCCTGAAGCGAAAGTCGAATGGGCTTCATGTCCGGTCCTCTGCAACTTCCGCAGCGTGCAGCTTGTCGGCGATTATCGCCACTTCAGCGCCATCGGGCTCTCGGCCACGCACCACTTTCAGGAAATTGTTGACCATTTCGACGGGCAAAACTGCAGCCCGCCCCGCTCCGAGTACCATATTTTGTTGCGCCCGTGTCTGCCGAGAGTAAGCCAAATGGCATGCGTTGGGATAGGTCGCACGCAATCGCTTCATCGGATCGATCAGAGGGCTCTCATCCGTCAGGATGGCCTGGATGAAATCTCCCGAGGGAGTTCCCGCAAGAAGATCCGCGAATTCCCCGGTGAGCGAGCGCACCTGCCGGAGCGGACGGAACGGCACGGTGCGGATTTCGACGCCCTCCGCATTCAGATCGACGATGGTCATGGATTTTTCTCCCCCCGCCTCGTCGAAACCGAAGGCGAGCGGTGCGCCGGAATAACGGATATGAGGCGCGCCTACTTCCTGCGGCTTGTGCAGATGCCCCAATGACACGTAGTCAGCCCCATCGAAGACCTCGACCGGAACGGTTTCGATGCCGCCGACCCGGGTCAGCGGGCGTTCGGTCTCCCCGACTGCTCCCCCTGCGACGAAGGCATGGGCCACCACAATCCAGCGCGCCCCTTTGGGAACACGCGCTTTCGCTGCGGCGATCTGCGCCGCGATGACGTCTGAAGGTGTGCTGATGCTTTCGTCACCGAACACCTCGCGCGCGGCGTATTCATAGGAAAAAGCCAGGGCGGAAAAGGCAACCTCACCATACGCATCACGCAGCACCAGTGGAACTTCCACCGCATCGGCAATCCCGCGCACCAGCGCCCGCGACGCGGTTGAAAAGACGGACATCGCCTCGATCCGGTCGCCGGAATCATGGTTGCCTGAGATCATCACGACAGCGGCTTTGGTCTCGTCTGCCACGCGCTTGAGAAAGCGGTTGAATTGCCGGATCGCCGAATTGGGGGGTGATGCCCGATCGAACACATCGCCCGCGATCACGAGGACTTCAACTTGCTCTGCCATCAGCGTATCGACGATCTGGCCTAAGACGACCTCGTGGTCCTCTTCTAGACTGAGCCCCATGAGCTGCCGGCCCAGATGAAGATCAGCGGTGTGAAGGATTCGCATAAGATATATCCACTTTCTATACGTGTTGTTACTGTATGGACTTCACGCGCTGAGTCAAGTAGTCTTCATCTTATGAGCCTTGCAGACCTTAAACACGCACAACGCGAACGGATCCTGTTCTTGGATCAATGCCTTACTTGGAGAGGTCAGGCGAACCGCCGGGACTTAATGCAGCGCTTCGATATCTCGACAGCACAGGCGGCTGTCGACTTTCGAACCTATCTATCGCTGACGCAGACACCGCCGGTCTATGATGCTACAGAGAAGACCTATTTCCCGAGTGACTGCCACAGGGCACTGTCCGATGTCGGGCCCGATCAGGTCTTCGACCTGCTCGGCGACGCGACAGCATCCCTTAGCGCGAGCATCCCGCTGCCCAATCGCGTGATGGATTCCGCGGTCATTGCACAGCTCTACCGCGCGATGAGAGGCGAGCACGATATACAAGTCACATACACGTCGATGAGCAGCGGCCTCTCCGAGCCTCAGTGGATCAGCCCGGTGCGGTTTCATTTCGACGGAGAGGCCATTCACCTTCGGGCTTGGAGCTACAAGCATAAGGCCTATCGCGACTACCTCCCGATCCGAATGTTGAAACAAAACGATGTTGCAATGCGGGTTAGATCTTCTCCCCTGCCTTTCGACCTAGACTGGCACAGTTTCGTGCGCTTGTGGATACGTCCTCGGTCCAACCTCTCGGACGAACAGGTGCGGGTTGTCCGACTGGAATACGGCTTTCAGGAAAAAGCGCACATTACGGTCGAAACTCGAAAGGCACTAGCGTTCTATGTCATCAGGCGATGGCGCCTCAATGAAGCACAGGCACGGCTCGAGTTAGAAACGATTGAAGAAGTGGATGGCCAAAGAAACATTGCAAAACTGAGGGAGGGCCAGGACCCATAGATGTTGATGTTTTGGAAAAATTCGGGCTCCGCTTGGAGACAGACTAGTGAGCAGCGTTTTCCGACTGACGGAAGCACAGGTGGCGCGGATGCAGTTAGCTGAAAAACAACGGCTTTTTCAGCCGATCTCGATAGACGGGCGAGATCATGCGTGGGATGTTGATTTGGTAGCTCGAAGCATGGATGCGGATGCTAACGTCGGGGGAGCATAAAATGACTGTCAGTATTCACAATCCTGATCAATATATGGCGGCGCTTCGGACGATCGTCGCGCAAGGCCGCAAGCGGATCGGGCTGTTGGTTGGCGCCGGAGCTGCGGCCGGCATGGTCAAGCCTGATGGTACTTACCCCCTTATCCCGGCGGTTGCGGGCCTCACTGATCAGGTGCTCACGACGCTTGCACCGACCTATCAACAACAAATTGACGGTCTGAAGGCTGAACTCGCGCAGCACGACATCGAGACGATCCTTTCTCGGATTCGCTCTTTGAGCCAAGTGATCGGGTCGGCGAAGGTCCATGATCTCGATGGCACCGGCTTTGCCACTTTCGGCGAAGCGATCTGCTCCGAGATCGGCAAAATCGTGGACGTCCGATTGCCGGCGGCCGGATCGGCTTATGCACATCTCGTGAATTGGATTACCGGCACAACGCGTGACTATCCGGTAGAGATTTTCACCACGAACTATGACCTGCTGTTCGAAGAAGCGTTCGAGTCTGTGCGAGCGCCATATTTCGATGGCTTCACGGGCGGTCGCGAACCGTTCTTTGACCCCGTGTCAGTGTCGCGCAGCGATCTTCCCGCGCGATGGACGCGGCTTTGGAAACTCCACGGCTCGCTTGGCTGGCGTGCGAGCGCGAAGGGAGAAGTGATCCGAACGGGTCAAAGCTCGGCAAGTCACCTCGTCTTCCCAGAACATCTGAAATACGATCAGACGCAGAAAGCCCCCTACGCCGCGTTGCTCGATCGCCTCCGTGCATTTTTGCTGACCCCCGACACGCTGTTGGTCTCTATCGGCTTTTCCTTTGCTGACGCACATATTGCGGCCCGGTTGGATGAAGCGCTCGCGGCGAATCCATCCTCCAGTGTATTCGCGTTCCAATACAAGATTCTCGACGAAGAGGGGCCAGCGTGCGATCTTGCGCGCCGCCTGCCAAACTTCAGCGTCTATGCGCGTGACCAAGCCAAGGTGAACGGCATTCGTGGCGTATGGAAGGCACCAGCTGAACTTCCGAACAAGGATTGGGGGCCAATAAGGTCGACCTATCTCGACAAGGACGGAAACTTCATGCTCGGAGCAATAGAACCATTTGCTCGGTTCTTCGCCGCGTCGCGATCGATCCAAGCATTTCCCACACCACCGGCTCTGACAGCAACAGCGGCGGTGACGCTGCCGACAACTCCAACCGCGCCGGTGGTCTGATGATTGCTCCGACCCTTCTGGGCCATGTAGGGTCTGTCGCAGGTGCAACCGTAAGCGTGCGCCAATTCGAGGGCGTAGCCTCCGGCATCGCGATCATCGGCGGAAGGAGCTACCGAGTCGGTCAGGTCGGTAGCTTCGTACGGATACCTCAAGGGTATCATGATCTCTACGCTATTATTTCCGAGGTAGGGGCAAGTGCGACACCAATGACGCTGACTAATGCGCTCGACCGCGGCGAACGATGGCTGACCGTTCAACTCGTCGGCGAGATAGTCGAGGCATCTTTCGAGCGGGGCATCAGCCAGTATCCGAACGTGAACGATGAGGTTCATCTGGTCACAGAAGAGGATCTGGCCAAAATCTATGGAACGGAGTTTGCTGGACAGGTGGTGGTGGGGCGCCTTGCCAACGCAGAAAGTATTTCTGTCCGTCTTGACCTCGACAAGCTCGTCACGCGTCACAGCGCAGTGCTTGGTTCAACCGGCTCGGGCAAATCCACGACCGTTGCCAGTTTGCTGCGATCTATCTCGGCTCCAGATGGAGAAGGCTTTCCGAGCGCGCGCATTCTTCTGCTCGACATCCACGGCGAGTATGCCAGCGCGCTCGGCGATAACGCCGAGATTTTCAGGATCACGCCTGGAGACGGCGAGAATAAGCTGGTCATTCCGTATTGGGCACTTCGGCCGACCGAAATGCTCAATTTCCTATGCGGGAAGATGGACGATCGTGCGACGACCGCAATCCTGGACAAGATTTTTGCTGCTAAAAGCGCGATAGCGCAAGCAGACAGCTTACCGGGTGTCGACGTAAATTCTATGACCGTCGACAGCCCGATTCCTTATAGTTTGCGCAACCTGTGGCTTGAGCTGATCGATCCAGAGGTCAAAACTTGGCTTGACCAAACGAAGACGCAGCCAGCGATCGTTCTCCCCGGGGATGCGGCTACGCTTCGCCTGCCGACATACCAGCCGCACACGACCACGAACAGTTCGCCCTATCAGAACAACATTGGTGTGCTCGGCATCCGCAAGCAACTCGATCGCATGCGATCACGCATGCTCGATCGTCAGTTCGAGTTCTTGCTTAGGCCCGGCGAATGGGAGCCTGACCTGACCGGTCATGTCGAGAATGACCTTCCGGCCCTTCTAGAAAGCTGGATCGGCCACGAGAAGGCAATAACCGTACTCGATCTTTCAGGTATTCCGAGTACCGTGCTTCTTGATCTGATCGGCGCGATACTGTCGATAATTTATGAGGCACTCTTCTGGAGTAGAGAGCGCGAAGAAGGTGGTCGAAAGCGCCCTCAACTCGTCGTCATGGAAGAAGCGCACCGGTATCTTGGTCGGGAAGCCGACAATCCTGCGCGAGAGATGGTTCAGCGGATCGCGAAAGAGGGGCGCAAGTTCGGCATCGGCGCAATGATCGTCAGCCAGCGTCCCTCAGAAATTGACGATACCATTCTCTCTCAGTGTGGCACCTTTATCGCGTTGCGCCTCACCAACTCCACCGACCGAAGCAAAGTTCAAGCTGCTTTGCCCGATAACTTGAGCGGTATTGCCGACAGTCTCTCGGTTCTCCGGACAGGGGAAGCCATAATTACCGGTGAAGCTGCGCGGCTGCCAGTGCGCTGCCGCATTACCCTACCACCCGAAGACCGCCGCCCAAACAGCGCAGATCCGCTCGTTTCCGAGAGCTGGAAGCGCGCCCGGGGCGCTGAGGATTACAATCAGGTTGTGGCAGTATGGCGTGCACAAGATCCGAAGTGGAAGCCGCCAGAAGCGGAAGAGAACGAGGGATAAAATTGATGGAACGACAGCCTGTAACATCCAGCAATTTGGCCGAGGTCGGATATGACCCCGAGTTGGAGACCCTCGAGGTCCTATTCAAGCATGGCGGCGTTTATCAGTATTTCAACGTGCCTGCGTTCATGCACGAGCGTCTCATGACCGCAGATTCGCTGGGCCGTTTTTTCAACACCGAAATTAAAGGTCATTACCCCGAGGCAAAGTTCTAGCGCGTAGGCTTAAAATCGCCATGGAATTTGCAAGCGCTGTCGGGCGCTGCTGAGATGCGCCTGAAGATCGGTATATCTGGAAACCGCCCCGAACTATCCATTAGCCCTTGTCGAACCAAAGGACTACTTCTGACGGCAATACAGACCAAGCACCTAGATTGCAGAATATGCCGCATTTACACCGAATTGCGGCCAGGTCGGCATAGTAAACGTTGTCTCCCAGATTTTGCCGCACTGATCGATGAGCGGCTGCTTTCGGGGAGCCCCGTGCCAGCTTCAACACGCTTTCGACCGGCAGCGTTGGACCGGGTGCGCTGCTTCATTCCAGATTGACGCCGCCGAGGCGCGGAGCGTGGACGTGTGTCCGTACGAGGAATGCAGCGGCTACGCCCGCGATAGCGCCGAACAGGTGGGCCTCCCAAGAGACGCCAGGTTGACCCGGCAGAACGCCCCAGAGAATGGAGCCATACAGGACACCGACCAGCAGTGCCGCGCCCAGCGTGATCAGCGAGCGATCCACCAAGCCGCGCGCCACAAGGAAGCCGAACCAGCCGAAGACCAGCCCTGACGCACCGATATGGATGGCGGAACTTCCGAACATCCAGACGATACCGCCGCCGAGGCCGATCACTACTGCGTTCACAGTCAGCAAGGCCCGCGTGGTCGTGGCCACCAGCAGCCCACCCATCACCAGAAGCGGTGGCGTATTGGCCATCAGATGCGCAAAGCTTCCGTGCAGGAGGGGCATCGCGATGATGCCATCCAACCCGCTGAGGTGCCGGGGGATCAGGCCAAAGGCCGGATTCAAGCCGTAGCCTGTGATCCAATTGACGACGTGGACCACCCAGAGCAGTGCGACAAAGGCTAAAAGCGCCGCGGCGCGCCGAAAGAACGCGCCCATGTGATCCCGTTTTCTCATGTCGACAAAAGTATATGTCTCCACAGCGCCTTCAACGGCTTTCGCGCGCAGCACGGCATGACGTCTCTGAGACTGGAATTCGAGGCGGGCAACCTCTTGACGGCTCAAGTAAAACGAATGGCTGCTTCCGGATAGCTGCGATGCGGCATCCGAGCCTGTTCTCTTTGACGGCTCTGGGCCGTTGTGTCGCCTAACTCAATCAGCTGACAGCTAAGTCTTCTTCCATCTTGCCCCCCGCCCGCGCCCCCACAAACCACTGCGGTTTCCGCCCACGACCGGACCAGGTGAGCGCCGGGTTCTCAGGGTGCCGGTATTTCGCTGGCGCAGGCGCACGGGAGGATTTCGTGTCGGTGCCGACAAGCTCGGCCAGAGTGTAGCCCAGTTCCCGGGCGAAGGCTTCCACCTTGGCGCGGGCTTCCGCCTTCTGCCGATCCTCAAAGGTGGAGATAGCCTTGGCGATGTCCTTCTGCAATTTCTTCAGCTCAGTGAGCGGCAGTGCCTCGAGATCGTAATCAGCCATTGTTGCCGTCCGTGTCCTGAATGTTCCGGTATAGTTAGCCCGTCGCGGCATGGGCCTGCAACTCCCGCCAGGCAAGGCGAGGGGTGGCGACAGTGGATGATCGTCATTTTCGCCGCCAGTGAGGTGCTGGGCAGGGGGTCAAGCAGTCCTGATGGGCAGGGTGACAGGGTCTTGCATGGGCTCCCCGCGCATCGCTGTCTCCTGGGCTATCCCTTCGACTGACAATCCCCTAATCCCGTTCGGTCTCCTGCGCGCAACCCCGCGTCAGTCCGGGCCGTGTTGCCCCTTTGGGGCTGCCCGCTCCACCCCGGTCCTCTGGGGGTTTCCGGCGTCCATGCTGTCCACCGTGCACGCATCACCCGACGGGCTTTTTCAGGGTCTTGTCGAAGGGACGGTCCCGAAGACAGGACACAGAAGGAAGCTTACCATGCAGAACATCGTCATCCTCGCCGGCAACATCGGTCAGACCCCCGAAGTCCGCACCACCCAGGGCGGCACCAACATCACTAACTTCAACCTCGCCACCTCCCGCCCCCGCCTCTCGGAAGGTCGCGTGCTGCGAGACGAGAACGGCTACCGGATCATGGACACCGAATGGCACCGCATCACCTGCTTCAACGGTCTCGGCAAAACGGTCGCGGAGCATTGCGAAAAGGGCATGAAGGTCCTCGTCCACGGCCGCATCCACTACACCAAGTGGATCGACAGCATGGGGAACGACCGCTACGGCTGCGAGATCATCGCCGAGAAGGTCGACTTCCTGAGCCGCCCGAAGTCGGCCGAGAGTGAAAACCCCGAGCTGGTCGACCGCGACGACGAGATCCCGTTCTGAGAACGGGGTCTCCCCCTCGGGCTCGGCGGGGAAACCCGCCGGGTTCGGGGCGTGCGCACGGCAAGCCGCGCAGCACGGCACCGGCCATCCAGGGCCTTGGAGCCCTGCGCTGGCCCAACCTTCCCTCCGATTAAATCTGATTGAAGTCTTTAATGTTGTATCGTATCGACCGTGCAATTTCGTAGGGAGTCGGTACATGAAGCAGTCAATCAGGTCACTCACAGCCATCGGGGTCGCACTTGCGGTCAATATGCCGATGGCCACACCGGCCCATGCATATCAGGTCGACTGCGCGATCCTGCTCTGTCTTGCAGGTGGCTGGCCAGCTTCTGCCCCATGCGCTCATGCACGAGCGGTCTTCATCCGCCGGATCACACCTTGGCCGGTCGAGCCCCCCTTGCAGATATGGCGCTGCCCAATGGGCGTGTCGTTCAACGGGCCGGCCCCGTTGTCGCCGATGGAACGGCTCTACGACATCGCATTTCGGTCGGAGCCCGCGATCAGCTTGCCAGCCGAGCCCATGCCACTGGTCCAAGTCCAAGCTGATGAGCGCGCAGACATCGATATCTCGGGCGATGCCTTCGACTTCGTCCGGAGCATCCGCGTCTATCACATCCAGTTCAGTCAGCGCGAAAACCGTGACGGCGATTGCATCACTTCCGACTCGACGCGTCTCGGCACCTACGGCGTCCAGGGTGACTATCGCTGGACCCGGTCGAGCGTTGCGCAGGTTCCACCCGCATCAGCGCTCCCAGATCCCGGGCATTGCAACTGGGTCAGCTACCGCTCTGTCTTCGTCGACTGGCGCGATCACCAAGGCAACTACGGCTTTGAAGAGGTCCGTTACTGAACATTCTCGGGCCTGCGTTCATCAGGCCTGCATTCTAGCAACCCTGCACCGGAGGCTGTGCACTAACCCCAAAAAAGGAAACGACGCCAGACCGTGAAGCCTGACGCCGCTCTAGAGAAAAACCTTGAACACGTTTCCTCTAGCGCACTGTCCAAACCCCTGCAACCAGCAAAGTTGTTTTGTTGGCAAAAATGTTGTTATTTCGCGGCATCGCGTCGGTTCTCTCAGGAGATCTCGACCATGGAACCCACAACCGGCCTGATCCTGCGACGGATCACACAGACCGAACTGTCCGTATCAGCCCACAAGCTGGCAACGATCATCCTCGATGGCATCGCCTGGAAGGAAGGCTACAATGGCCTTCCCCGGGGCACTGCCGCCTTCACACTTGCGGTGCTGGCAGAGAAGATGGGTATCTCCCGGCAGTACCTGAACGTGCTACTTGGCGAGTTGGAAGCGTCCGACCTTCAGCTTGAGCGCGAGAAGTCGAACGGCAAGTACGCGCCTTGGCTCTTCCGGTTCGCCGCCTTTGAGGATGAGGGCGACCTCCAAGATGTCGCGTCATGCACGGGCGACACATCACTATATAGAAAAGAGTCTAACAAAACTATATTCTCAGGACGAATCAACATCTCTGCTGGAGTGAACGTTTTCCAGACCTGTTGGGCGGAGTTGATCAAGGCTGCGAAGACAGCCCTGCCCTGCTGGAACGTCGACACACAGGTCATCTGGGACCGCTTCCTCGCTTTCAACCGAGCGCGTGGCAACGAGACGGTTCCAGCGGGCTTCTTGCTGGGTTTCATGCGCCGTTGGCGCACCTCGCCGTGCGAGCCATCCCGTCCAGAGGAACCATCCACGCCGCAACGCGTGCAGGACCCGCTCGAGCGCGAGTTGCATGACCAGATCAAGGCTGCGCCGAGCTCAAACCGCCAGTTTCACGCGTCAGACCTGTGTCGCGCGATCGGTCAGGCTGCCTATGACGCGCGCGTTCTGCAGGTGATCCGAAGGTTCGGATGCCCGCGGTTTACGGCCATGCTGGCGGTGCATGGGCAAGCTGTTTTGGCGGGGGAGATTTCGAGATGAAAGTGGTGAGGGCATTTCCCGACGCGGCCGATGCTCCGCATTCGGCTGCGCAAAATCGGCATCAATGATCGGCAAATCATATCGGCAGAAGCTTGGACTTCATGGCCAAAAATGCTAACAAGAGCTGTTACTTCCGCAGACACAAGATCGGCAAAAATGTTAGAGACACCCGGCAGGATCGAACCATGCTTCTTCGAAGAGCACATACCTGCCAGCCTCGCGGACCTGTCGGTCGAAATCCAGCGCGAGGCGGCAGGGCTGGGACAGGGCCTGCACCCGGACAGCGCGGCCGAACTGGCTGACCTGGTCAGGGTGATGAACTGCTACTACTCGAACTTGATCGAGGGGCACAACACGCGCCCGCGCGACATCGAACGTGCCCTCGCCGGAGCCGAGCTTGAGGCCGAGACGCGACCTCTTGCGCTGGAAGCCCGCGCCCATGTCATCGTTCAACGGTCGATCGACAAGATGTATCGGGAAGGCACCTTGCGCCGGCCGACTTCTGTCTCGTTCCTCACCTGGGTGCATAAGGCCTTCTACGACGAGATGCCCGACGAGTTCCGGCATATCGAACATCCGGACGGAACAACCGAGCCGATTATTCCGGGTCGGATGCGGCAGGAGGGCGACAGCGAGGTTGCCGTCGGCCGCCATTTGCCCCCCTCCTCGGGTAGGGTCGCGGCGTTCATGGACCATTTCGACAAGCGGTTTCAGATCGCAGCTCGCTCGGCGAGCGGACGGATCATCGCCATTGCCTCGGCGCACCATCGGCTCAACTACATCCATCCGTTTCCCGACGGAAACGGGCGGGTCAGCCGCCTGATGTCCCATGCAATGGCGCTTGAGGCCGGAATCGGAGGTCAGGGGCTTTGGTCTGTCTCGCGCGGATTGGCGCGCGGGCTGGCGGATCGGGGCGAATACAAGCGCATGATGGACATGGCCGACACCCCCCGTCGCGGGGACCGGGATGGGCGGGGCAATCTGTCCCAGGCAGCCCTGAAGACCTATTGCGAATGGTTCCTGAAGGTGACGCTGGATCAGATCACCTTCTCGGCCAAGCTCTTTGACCTTGGCGGTCTGGAAAAGCGCTATCGGCGCTTGGTCGAAGACACGGTCGACGACAAGCGTGCGCCTGACCTCATTTCGGCGGTTCTTCGGTATGGCGCGCTGGAACGCGGCGAGGCGCAGATCGTGCTCAAGACGTCCGAGCGCACAGCGCGCAACACGCTGAGCAAGCTCACAGCCGCAGGCTACCTGTCATCCGCCTCGCCGAAGACGCCCGTACGACTGGCGTTTCCTCTCGACTACCGGGAGCGCCTTTTCCCGAACCTGTTCGCCGACGGGGATCTGCCTGCGTAATGTAACGGCGTCCTCTGGACGCCGCACATATCGCTGCGGGCTTCAGTGGCGCGCCACGGCTCTGATGATGCCGGGCATGATGCCTGCCGGCGTGGAGTGATCAGCCTATCGCCGTCGCGAAACCTGCACCACTGCGGCGATCAGCACAACGACGGTTCCCAACACCAGCAGAGTTGCCGTCACAGCGGGACCGATAATCCCGCTGCTGATCAGGGCACCCGCTGCACCAACAAGGGCCAGCAGCGCCAGCGTCAGCCGCGCATCACCGACGAACATCGACCACAGTTCCTTGACCACATCGCCTAGGATCGTCATGCTGCTCCCCCCTTGAGTTTGCGCGCCAACGCAGCGCCAGCCAGACCGGTGGCCAAAAACACGCCGGCCAGCGCCAGCAGCATCAGATCCGCCCCTGGCCAGTCGATGCCCAGCCCTTCGCCCGTCCAGAACACACCAAAGGCCGTCAGCATCACGCCAACTCCGAATTTTAGCGTGTTTTCGGGCACCCGCGACAATGGCCTGTGCGCGATCGCCCCGACAATCAGCACCAGCACACAGGCCGCCGCCGCACCAAGTGCCGCCGCGCCCAGAAGCCCGCGACCGGCCCCGACAGCCACAACGATAAAGGCGACCTCCAGCCCCTCCAGAAGCACTGCCTTGTAGGCAGCGATTCCCGCGATCCAATCCTGCGTGCGACCAGCGCGCCCCATCTCCTCTGCCAGTTCGGTGCGTTCGCGGGCAAAGATCGCGGCCTCGTCATGCAGAGCGATCACGCCGCCGGCGCGCAGCGTGGCCTTTCGCAACCATCCCGCCCCGAACAAGAGCAGCAAGATGCCGACGACCAGTTGCAGAACATGCATCGGCACCCGGTCCAGAAGCGGCCCGAGCGCGAGTATGATGGCCGCAAGCGTGGCCAGCGCCGCGCCGGTTCCCAGAACCGCCGGGCGCCAGCCTCGCAGCGTGGCCACGACCAGAACGATGGTAAACGCCTCCACCACCTCGACAAGCGACGCGAGGAAGGCCGAGGCGATGGCTGGCCAGGCATGGGAAAAACTCAGCATATCGCCCTCATCTGTTTTCATCATGGGCGTCAAAGACGCGGCGGGCATAATCGTCAAGCACGGCTTCGCAGTTCTTCAGTCGGTCCGCAGCCTCTGCCGCACGAGGCGCGCCGTAGAAATCCAGCTTGCGGATCTTTTCCAGCCAGCCCTGAAGTTTCTTCAGATCGACGTCGTTTTCCTCAAGCTCGGCATAGGTGTAGTGGCTGGCTGCAATTTCCTTGGCCACCTCGCGCTCGAAATCGTCGCACTTGTCGAGGAACTCGGCATAGGCCTCGTCCCGGTCGGCGCGAAAGCGAGCAACAATCTTGGCGGTTTGCGCCGGTTCCAGCGGCAGACTGCGCAGCAACACAGCCTCGCCCCCGGCCTCGGCTACGTCATTCTCGATCATCTTCAGCCGACGCAGATGGTCGTCGGTCTCGGGCAGGAGGCAGACGCCGTTCTGCAGATAGACCGCCCCCATCCCCTTGAGTTTGCGCCAGAGCGCCACCCGCCGCGCGGCGGGTTCCGGGGGCACCTTGTAAGAGACCATAAGCCACGATTCGTTCTCCATGGCCCATTAATAGTGTTACTGCCGTTACAAATCAAGCGTGCGATGCGCTATCTACCGATGGTTCGATCGAAGCTTTCATGGTCCACCAATCTTCCATCTGCTCCCATGTCGCATCCATCGGCCAGGCGGCGGACAGGACGGGCACCGAGAAATGGCCGAAGCGGATGGACAACTGGCGTTCGGCTGCGTCCTCGTCGACGCCCGCCACCATCGCCTGATAGACCACCGATGCGAGGCCAGTGCGGTCAGCGCCCGAGCGGCAGTGGATCAGCAGCGGCTTTGGCGCATCCCGCAAGAGCGCCAGCAGAGTGTCGGCCTGTTCACGGGACAGTTCGCGGTTGGCCGACATCGGAAAGTCGATCAGGGCGAGGCCCAGATCGGCCGCCGCCTTGCGTTCCGCTTCATACCAGTCGGCACCGGGATCGGCACCGCGCAGGTTGAGCACGGTGCGGATGCCGTGATCGAGGGCATAGCCTGCAAGCCGTTCGGGCGTGGGCTGATTGGACCGGTAAACCTCGCCCACGACGACGGTCGCGAAGTTGCCGGTCCATTGCCGCCAGCCGAGATACCCGCCGAAGGCAAGAAGAGCGACCAGAGCAAGCGCAACGACACGCATCAGGGGGCGAAAACGATGCATCACATGGGTCCTTCGGTATTCCGCTCAGGCGGTGGTTTCGGGGAATGAGAGGCGCACCCGCAGACCGGGATTGTTGTCGCCCAGGGTAATTTCGGCCCCGTGAAGCTGGGCAATGGCGGCGACCAGCGACAGGCCAAGCCCGTTTCCGGGCGTGGTGCGGGACCGTTCGAGCCGGTAAAGGCGGCGCAGCACCTTGTCGCGCTCGGCCTCGGGGATGCCGGGGCCATCGTCCGCCACAGTCAGCACGACATGTCCGGCCGAGCGCGCAAGGCCGATCTCGATCCGTGCACCCGCGGGCGTATGGCGCAACCCGTTTTCGATCAGGTTCGCCACCGCCTGGCCCAGCAAGGTGCGGTCGCCAGACACCAGAACGGGGCCCTCTGGCATGGGGGCAAGCCGGAGGGCATGGCCGGAATCCTCGGCGGAGGGTTCGTAGATTTCCAAGAAGGTGCGCAGGACCGCGCCCAGATCGACCGGGGCAAAGCGCGTCTTGGGGCTGCCGCCCTCGATCTGGGCGATCTGCAACAGCGACTGGAACACGGCGGTGGCACGGTCGGCTTCCTCGGCGGCCCGGGCGGCCAGATCGGCCTCCGCGCTATCTTCGGGCAGGCGGTCGCGCAGGTCCGCCAGCAGCACCGCCATGCGCTGCACCGGCGTCTTGAGGTCATGGGCGATGTCCACCGACACCTGACGCAGCGACGCGGTTGCGGTTTCCTGCGCATTCGCCATCCGGTCGATGCCTGCCGCGATCCGGCCAAGGTCGTCATCACGACCCCGTTCGACGATCCGCGCCGAAAGGTCGCCCCCGGCCATGCGGTCGAGTGCTGCCTCGATCCGCCTGACCCGCCGGGCCGAGGCGGTGGCCAGCCAGACGCCCGCGGCCAAGGACACCAGGATCGTCGGGATCAGGTTCAGGGCGATCAGATCCAGGAATGTGTCTTCCAGATCCTTGAGGGGCTCAAGGCTTTCGCCGACGACCAGGATCCCGCCTGCCATGGGAACCACGCGGGTCTCATAACCGTCAGTCCCGAGCTTTCGCACGCCATCCATCCGCAACAGGCGGACATCCGACCCCCGGACCTCTGCTCGGGCATTGCCGACACTGGTTCCGCCGGGCGCGATGAAGACGAAGATGCGGTTTTCCGGGTCTGCCGCAGCGGCCTCGGCGGCGACAAGGGCGGCAAGGGTTTCAGTATCCTCCGTGACGCGGAACCCGGCCACGTACTGGTCGAGACTGGCGGCGATCTGGTCGGATAGATTGCCCCGGATCTGCACAAAGGCCGCGCCAAGGGTCGCGATACTGACAAGGGAAAAAAGCGCCACCAGCCCGATCGCCAGTCGTACCGGCGTCGAACGGGTCAGACGGCCGAGACGGCACAGGAGATCCCGAGCCGGGCGCAAGGCTCAGCCCTCGATCCTGTAGCCGGCGCCGCGCACGGTCCTGAGCAATTCACGCTCGAAAGGCTTGTCGATCTTGGCGCGCAGGCGGCTGACGTGGGTTTCCACCACATTGGTCTGCGGATCGAAGCTGATGTCCCAGACCGCCTCCAGCAGCATGGTGCGGGTCTGCACCCGTCCCTTGCGGCGCATGAGATGCTCCAGCAGTGCGAATTCGCGCGGCAGCAGGTCAATCTCGACACCGGCGCGCGTCACCTTGCGGCGGATCAGGTCCATTGTCAGATCGCCCGCCGTCAGCACAGTTTCCTGCATGGCCGTCTTGGGGCGACGGGCCAGCGCCTGGATGCGCGCCGACAGCTCGCCAAAGACGAAAGGCTTTGTCAGATAATCGTCGCCCCCGGCCTGCAAGCCCTCGATACGGTCGTCCACTCCGCCCACGGCGGTCAGGAAGATCGCCGGTGTCGTCACCTTGGCCGCCCGCAGCGCCTTGACCAGCGACAGCCCGTCGAGGCCCGGCAGCATCCGGTCCACCACCATCACGTCATAACCGCCCGCCATGGCCTGTCCCATTGCCTCGCGCCCATCGGCGATGTGATCGACGACATGGCCTTCCTGGCGAAGGCCGCCAACGATGTAGTCGGCGGTCGTTCGGTCATCCTCGACGACGAGAAGCTTCATGCTGCGATCCATGGCTGCACACGCCACCCGGCGCGCCTTTCCAGTTTAGCGTGAATGCGTTGCGCGCGAAACCCGCCGCGACGGGCGCGGCGGGCAAATGCATCGGCTGGCATCAGGCGGGCTGCGCGCCTTGAGGGGCAGCCTCCGCGGCAGTCGCGGCTTCAGGCTCGGGCTGCACAGTCCGGGCGCTGTCAGCGGCCAGACGGACGCCCAGGATCAAGAGCCCGCCGATCACCGCGCCCATGGCGGCGGCGATCACGCCAAAGCCCAGACCCGCCGCCACGACCAGCAGGAACAGGCCGCGGGCCCCCACATTCTTCAATTTCCGGATCATGCTGTTTCTCCTTGGCTTGCCGGTTTCGATGAGGCCGATATGTCCCCCCGTTCCGACAGGGCGCTGACCGCAAGGTTACAAATCTGCAATCCCGGCGCTGTGATCGGCGGTGAACCCGCCGCGAGAAACCTTGCAGATTTGCAATCTTGCCGCAGCATGGCTGCAATGAACGCCCCCGATCTTGGGCCAATCGCGCCCCCGCCACTGGATGCGCCGGGGCGATGGATCAGGAGAGATCAACATGCAGACCAAAACCAGAACCCGTGCCCTTCCTGCGCTTGTGCTGGGGGCGTTGATGGGGGCTACCGCACTCACCGCGCTGACCACGGCCGTTTCCCCCGCTCAGGCCTATGCCGTCCAGCCCGGCGGCTATGCCGATCTTGTGGCGCGCGTGGCCCCTGCGGTGGTGTATATCGAAGTCACCCAGAAGGCACAGAACGCAGACTTCAACCCGGCCGACATGCCGCCGGGGTTCGAGGAATTTGCCCGCCGCTTCGGCATGCCTTTGCCCGGTCAGCCCGGTGGCCCCGAGGGCCAAGGCCCGCAGCAGACCGGCGTCGGCACCGGTTTTGTCATCTCGGCCGGCGGTGACATCGTGACCAACAACCATGTGGTTGAAGGCGCCGACAAGGTGACGGTGACGCTAGCCGATGGCACAAAGTTGCAGGCCAAGGTGATCGGCACCGACCCCGCCACCGATCTGGCACTGATCCGGGTTGAGGCGGGGCACGAACTGCCCTTAGTCGCATGGGGCGACAGCGCCGCCTTGCGCGTGGGTCAGGACGTGGTCGCCATCGGCAACCCCTTTGGCCTGGGCAATACCGTGACCGCCGGCATCGTCTCCGCGCTCGGGCGCGACATCAATTCGGGGCCGTTCGACAATTACATCCAGACCGACGCCGCCATCAACCGCGGCAATTCGGGCGGCCCGCTGTTTGACGCCGAAGGCCGGGTGGTGGGGATCAACACCGCGATCTTTTCGCCGTCGGGCGGATCGGTCGGGATCGGCTTTGCCGTGCCCGCCGAGGCGGCCAAAACGGTGATCGCCGATCTGGCCGATGACGGCAAGGTAGAGCGCGGCTGGCTTGGCGTCTCGATCCAGCCGATCACGGATGACATCGCCGCCGCCATCGGGATCGACGCAGCCAAGGGTACGCTGATTGCCGATGTCACCGCCGACACGCCCGCCGCCAAGGCCGGGCTGAAGCGCGGTGACATCGTGACCGCCGTCAATGGCACTGCGGTGGACGGCCCGCGCGATCTGACCCGCCTGGTGGCGACCGCCAAGCCCGGCACCGAGGTGACGATTGCCATTCTGCGGGCAGGCCAGCCGACGGATATCGCCGTCACGTTGAGCCAGCGCGCGGAACAACCTGCCTGACACCACTCACGGGGTAACTCCAGGGCAGGTTGGCTCTCGGGCGTCACAGGACGCCCGAGAGCACGTTGATGGTCATCGCCAGCACGCCAAGATTGAAGAAAAAAGCGAAGAACCCCTGCAGCGTCACGACCCGCCGGATGCGGCGGGACGAGATGTCGAGGTCGGCCGTTTGGCAGGTCATGCCGATAACAAAGGCGAAATAGACGAAATCCGCAAAGACCGGCTCGCCACCTTCGGGAAAGATGATGCCGCCCGCATCGCCGGCAGCTTCGGCATCATAGAACATGTGTGCGTAGTGGAAGGCGTAAAGCAGGTTCGAGAAGATCCAGGCCAGAACCAGCGTGCCCGCGACGATGGCGAAATCCGTCGTCGTCAGATGGTTGCGCCTCTCCACCATCCGCCCGAGCGCCAGGAGAATCGCCGCCAGCACCACCATCGCCGTCAGCAGCAACAAGAGCCGCCCACCATCGTCGCGCGCGGCTCGGGCACGTGCATCCGCGGGGCTGTCCGCCGACCAGAGCGGCAGCGCAAGCCCGATGAAGACGACCGCTGCCAGATCGAAGCCGAGGATCGCGGCCTTTTCGATCGGCATCCGCAGCGCTGCGACCGTCGTCGTGACGGTTGCCACGGCAAGAAAGGCAAGGAACCTCGGATGCGGCAGGCTCATCCGGTCACCACGCCGAACAGGCGCCCGACGGCGGCCGTCGCCGCCATGGCCAGCGCGCCCCAGACAAGCACCCGCGACGCCCCGCGCCAGCGGCCGGCGCAAGGGCCGCGACAGCCAGCGGTGCGGCTGCACCGACGGCAAAGGTTGCTGCCGAGACGATGGCGGCCTGCACTGGGGCGGCGGCCGCCACCTCGGATATGCCGAGTTCGTCGCGCAGATGCGCGCCAAGCGCATCTTTCGCCATCAGCTGATCGGCGACCTTGCGTGCAAGGTCCGGCGCAACCCCCCGGTCAATATAGATCGCTGACAATTCGGCGCGTTCCGCATCGGGATCTCCGGCCAGTTCCGCCCACTCGCGCGCCATATCCGCAGCTTCGGTATCGGCCTGCGAGCTGACCGAGACATACTCGCCTGCGGCCATCGACATCGCCCCGGCGACGAGACAGGCAAGACCGGCCACCAGGATCTTGGACCGACCCGCGCCGGCAGCCGCGACACCGACGATCAGGCTGGCGGTTGAAACCATCCCGTCATTGGCCCCCAACACCGCCGCGCGCAGCCAGCCGATCCGGTGCACAAGGTGGTGTTCGTAATGAGGGGTAAGTAGCATGGGGGCGTATCCTGTTCGAAGATCCGACTTCGCAGATAACAAACATTCAATACGGGTGACAGCGGGGGGCGAGGGGAGGTGTCCAGATCGGGGCCATGGTAGCGGCGGTCGCTGCCGAAAGCCAAAAGGAAAGACCCATGGAAACGAAACCGAAATCCCGCTTTGCCAAGCTGATGATGGCCACCCTTGCAGGGACCATTGCGCTCGGCGGTGTTGCCGCCACGATGGCGCGGGCCGAAAGTGGCCAGAAGGACGCTGCGGCCGTTCAGGCGCCGTCCGGCGCGAAGATTACCTTGGCCGATGCTATCCGTGTTGCCGAAGCTGCAGGTCAGGGTATCGTCACCAGTGCCGAGGCGCAGGGCACCAAGGTGCTGTCAGCCGAATACGGGCACGAGGACGGCAAGCTCGGCATCGAACTGAAGGTCGCCGATGCCGCCGGCAAGGTCACCGAAGTGATGGTGGACGGGGCAACCGGTACGGTGATGGCCGCCGATCAGGACAGCTCGAATGACGAGAGCGGCGAAGGCAACGACGGTGACGAAGTCGGCGAGGAACAGGAAGGCTGATCCCGCGACACGGCTCAGAAAACCTTTTCGGCAACAAATTGTGCAAGGTTCAGCCCAAAACCCGGAACCTTACCCTTGGTCAGGAAAAACAGATCTCGGTAGCTCATTTTCAGTCGGTAGGGAATCCGGCCCATTTTCAGCACATCGTCCTGACCGCCGAACCAGCTGTTGGATCGCACGTAGAATGCCTTGCCCTCACCCATGTCGCCGATGCAGAAGGTGACAGGTTGCAGCGGCGGGTTGGCCTCCTCGGCGTCCATGCGGCCCATGTCGAGCGCGACCTGCCGTCCGACGATTTCCGCTTCCTGATGGCCGATGCCACCGATCTTCGGCACGGTTACCGCCGCACAGTCGCCGGCAGCAAAAATCTCTGGATGCTCGAGATTGCGCATCAGCAGACTGGTCTTGATAAAACCCATGCTGTCGCTGATCGGCAGGTCGCGCAGGCAGTCATGGGCCACCCAGTCTGGCAGGATAAGCTTAAGCTCTGCAGCCAGAGTTTCGCCGCCGACAAACTCAACCCCTTCGGCAGTGATCCGCGCAATGTCGGGCATGTTGTTGCGGTATTGAATACCCATGCCGTTGGCCATCTTCAGAAAGGCCTCGACATTCTTCACGCCGGCATCTGCCGCTATGATCTCGTCCGGTGTGAATACTGTGATCTTGTCCGGCGTGCCTTTGCCCATCCGTTTCAGGTAGTTTTCCATCGACGTAGTCATCTCCAGGATGGGCCCCTCGCATGCCGCCCCCAGATAGGGAATGCTGCCGCCCGGATAGGGCTGCAGGCCTTCGGCGCCGTCACCCTGATGGAAGTGTGCCGCGCCGATGACGATGGGCCCGCCCTTGTAGCCGCCTTCATACAGATACTGTCGCAACCGCTCGCCATGAAACAGATCCGAGACGGTATGACCATGTTCGGCAAAACCGGGCAGACGGTCATAGGCGAGCCGTGCGCCCATAGCGATCACGAGATAGTCGTAGTGCAACGTCTCGCATTCGGCACCGGGACGCTCAGACGGAATGAAGTCCACAGTGCGGCGTTGGATGTCTATGTGTTGGATAAAACCCTGAACAAAAGCGATGTCGTCATCGGTCAATGCGGGGCGCAACTGCATGCGTTGATGGATCGACGGATCGCGATTCTCGATCACGTCGCTGGGAATGTTCGGCACGAAAAGCAGGTAGTCCTTGCGGTCGATCAAAGTGATGTTGACGCTGTCGCCCGCGTATTCACGAATTTTCTGGGCGCTGGCCAGGCCGGCGAAGTTGCCCCCGAGAACAACGACGTGGGGTTTAGAGGATGTCATGCAGCTTTGTCCTTCGATAGATTGGAATAGCGCTTGAGCTGGTGCAGCGGACAGCAGGCCGCGCGTCCGTTTGAGCAGAGACGCGCTCCATCAAGAGGTTTTTCGTAATGCGTAATGCAAGGAACGTTCTCGCGAACACAACGTTCCTTTGCACAAGTCAGTTCAACGAACCCTAAAGGACTCCCGAGAAGGGACTTCACATCGGCTACGTCGCCCCCGATTTGACTGCTGAAACCTCGACCAGCAAGAAAAGTATCCACGACTAGATCGGGGACACTCGGTAATGCTCTGCCTAATCTAGCCAGTCTGTGCTTGGCTGCGCTAACCTCGATCAGCAGGCGATGTAATTTACCTGATATGTTTGGAGACTGTGGGAGCCTTGACGTTACCTACCAACCCACCCAGTGCGAAGGCCTGAGAGCAAACAGAACGCATATCATGTATGGCCCATCCATCTCTGACTGAGCAGTCGCAATCTGATCGGCTTGGCCTGCGCAGACATAGACCGGCGGCAAGTTGCACGGACCTATTCTAGGCTCTGGATCGCAGAGCACTTTGCGTTCAAGAGGACACCCGTCATGGGACTTCCCGTCAGCGATATCGCCCCGCTCCCGTGGCGCGTCGGAATAGCGAAACCCACCCTTGGGCGAGGCCGGACAGATGTTTGGTGACCTGTCTGCAATCGACCTGGCCCGGTTCCAGTTCGCCTTCACCATTTCCGCGCATATCATCTTTCCGGCCTTCTCGATCGGTCTGGCAAGCTTTCTCGCGGTCCTGAATGGCCTCTGGCTCTGGCGCCGGGATGAGGTTTACCTGAGGCTCTTTGACTACTGGAAGACGATTTTCGCGGTCGTCTTCGGCATGGGTGTCGTGTCGGGCATCGTGATGTCCTATCAGTTCGGCACCAATTGGTCGGTGTTTTCGGACAAGACCGGGCCCATTCTCGGACCGTTGATGGGCTACGAGGTGATGTCGGCCTTCTTCCTCGAGGCCGGGTTCCTTGGCATCATGCTCTTCGGGCGGGAAAAGGTCGGCGACCGGCTGCACATGATGGCGACGGTTATCGTTGCCATCGGAACCTTGCTATCCGCCTTCTGGATCCTGAGCGCCAACAGCTGGATGCACACCCCGCAGGGCTATTCGATCAACGATGTTGGCCAGTTCGTGCCCGAGGACTGGTGGGCGATCATCTTCAATCCCTCGTTTCCCTACCGGCTCGTACACATGGTGCTGGCGGCCTATCTGACCACTGCCTTCGTTGTCGGTGGGGTTGGCGCATGGCATCTGCTGCGCAGCCGCGACAGCCGTGGTGCTGCCATCATGTTCTCGATGGCCATGTGGATGGCGCTGATCGTCACGCCGATCCAGATCGTGGCGGGCGACATGCACGGCGTGAACACGCTCGAGCACCAACCCGCCAAGATCGCTGCGATGGAAGGGCACTTCGAGAGCTATCCCGAGGGGCGCGCGCCGCTGATCCTGTTCGGCCTGCCGGACGACGCGGCGGGTGAGACACGCTACAGGGTGGAAATTCCATTGCTGGGGTCGCTGATCCTGACCCATAGCCTCGACACCCCGATCCTCGGTCTGGACGCCTTCCCCAAGGATGAGCGGCCGAAATCGTGGCTGATCTTCTGGACCTTCCGCATCATGGTCGCCATCGGCTTCGCCATGCTTGGCATCGGCCTTTGGTCCGCATGGGCTCGCTGGAAGGGGCGGCTGCTGGATGCGCCTTGGCTGCACCGCGCCGCCGTCGCGATGGGGCCTTCCGGATTTCTGGCAGTGCTCTGTGGTTGGATCACTACCGAAGTCGGTCGTCAGCCCTTCACCGTCTATGGCCTGCTGCGCACCGGCGACAGCGCCGCGCCGTTGCAGGCAGACGCGGTCGGCGCGTCGCTGACAGCCTTCATAGTCGTCTACTTCCTCGTCTTCGGCTCAGGCACGTTCTACGTGATGCGCCTAATGGGCAAGCGACCGAAAGACCGCATCGACATCGACGAGATCGGGCCGACGCGGACTGCGGGCATCACGCCCGTCGCCGCCAATCCGACCGCGCCACATTTCACGCCGGGAGAATAGGCCATGGTCTTCGATCTACCCTTCATCTGGGCCGGGCTGATCGCCTTCGCCGTGCTGGCCTATGTCCTGCTTGACGGATTCGATCTGGGTATAGGCATCTTGTTCCCGTTTCTCAAAAACCGCGACGAGCGCCACCTGGCGATGAACACCATTGCGCCGGTCTGGGATGGCAATGAAACCTGGCTCGTGCTGGGCGGGGGGGGTTTGTTCGCGGTTTTTCCGCTCGCTTATGCGATCGTGATGCCCGCGCTCTATCCGCTGATCATCGCGATGCTGCTCGGGCTGATCTTTCGCGGCGTGGCCTTTGAATTCGTGCACCGGACCAAGCGGATGCAAGGCTTCTGGGAGGTCGGTTTCTGGGGTGGTTCGTTGATTGCCGCCATCGCACAAGGCATGGCGCTGGGTGCGCTGGTGCAGGGGATCGCGGTCGAGGGGCGTGCCTATGGCGGCGGCAACTGGGACTGGCTGACACCGTTCTCGATGCTGACGGCGTTGGCGGTCGTGGTGGGATACGCCATGCTGGGCGTCACTTGGCTGATCCTGAAAACCGAAGGCGAGACACTGATCCGTGCACGGAAGTTCGCATGGCCGCTCGGGGCAGGACTGGTCGTGCTGATCGGTGTCGTCAGCATTTCAACGCCCTTCCTTCGGCCGGAATATCTGGACCGTTGGTTTGGCTGGCCCTCGGGAGCATGGAGCGCGGTCGTGCCGATCCTGATGGCCCTTGCAATCTGGCAACTTTGGACCGGACTGCGAAACGAGGACCATTTGCGGCCGTTTCTGGCGACTGTCACAATCTTTGTCTTGTCCTTTGCGGGGCTCGGCGTCAGCTTTTATCCAAATCTCGTCCCGCCCTCGCTCACCATCGCAGAAGCCGCTGCCCCTGACAACTCGCTGATCTTCTTGCTGGTCGGAGCGGTTGTTCTGATCCCGATGATCCTTGCCTACACTGCGTACTCCTACTGGGTCTTCCGCGGCAAGGTCCTCCCCGGCGACGGATACCACTGATGCGCCGCTGGATCTGGTTCGCGGGGCTTTATCTCGCAGGGATCGCGGTCATCGGAATGATTGCTTACCTGATCAGGTCGGTGCTGATCTGATGCGAGGTCCGAAGTTTCTGAGCCTCACGACAGCTGACCTATCCAGTCGCCCCGCAGAAGACCAAGAAGGGCACACCGCTGCAGAAGCTGTGGCTGACCGACCCGGACGACACGCTGATTGAGGTTTACGCCCGTCCAACGGCAGAGGAATTGGCTCTGAAACCCGCTAATGAGACACCAAAATTCCTCGCGCCGGGCACAGAGGCCACAACGGCAGCCTAAACAACAAGTCCGCTGGCGATGCGTAGAGAAAAGGATAGCAGAATGCCCCAACGATCGGAACATCAACCTACGGAACCCATGGGTCGGCGGCGTTGGCGGCTGGAAGAGCGGCTGGAGGCGAGCGGACCGCAGCGCAGATGGTTCGCAACCCTCGCCGGGCTCGTTGCGGTCGTGTCGATCTGGCGCGGAACGTGGCTTTTGATGGATCTTTATGTCTTCCCGTCATCGCCGGTGCTGAGCAGCGCAATCAGTATCGGGGCGGGCGTACTGCTTCTGTTCGCAGCGGGTATGAGCCTCGACGATGCCGCATAACTATCATGCCCCAGAGCGCGTCCGCCCCGCGAGACGCCGTAACAACCACAACAAGGAAAAGTCATGCTGGAATACCGTGTCTTCGCCCGCCGTATCGACAGCCACGGATCCGAGGCTACCACGAAAGAGGCGCGGATCACCCTTGATACCGACATGGCGGGCCGGCCTGACGCATTCAACCCAGCTGAAATGCTGCTCGCCAGCCTTCCCGCCTGCATTCTCAAGAGCACGGAGCGTTCAATCCCGATGCTGACCTTCGATCTGCGCGGCAATAAGGTCAGCCTGCATGGGGTGCGGCAAGACAGCCCGCCGAAGATGATCCGCATCACCTACGACATCGTCGTGGACACTGACGAGACCGACGCCCGGCTCGACCTGCTGCACCGCAACCTGCAAAAATATGGCACGATTTACAACACTTTGGCGGGTGCGACGGAGCTTTCCGGCACGATCCGGAGGAAAGGCTGACATTGGCACACGATCACGCCCATACCCCACCAACCGACCTTGGCCCGGCGTTCCGCTGGGCGGTGGGGCTGAACACGTCCTATGTGATCGTCGAGGCGACGTTCGGGTTCCTGACCGGCTCGCTCGCGCTTTTGGCCGATGCCGCGCACAACCTGACCGACGTGGCGGGCCTCTTGATCGCCTGGGGGGCCGCGGTGCTGGGCAAGCGTGTGGGCAGCGCCACCTACACCTTCGGCTATGGCCGCGCGACGATTCTCGCTGCCATGCTGAATGCGGTCGCGATCCTGATCGGCGTCGTCGTGGTGGTGTGGGAAGGCGCGCACCAATTCCAGACCGTGGTGGAGGTGCCGGGGCTGACCATTCTTCTTGTCGCGCTGGTGGGGATCGCCGTGAACGCCGGATCGGCGCTGTTGTTCATCAAGTCGCAAAAGGACGACCTGAACGCCAAGGGTGCCTATCTCCATATGGCGGCCGATGCGGCCGTCTCGGTCGCGGTCGTGATTGCAGCGGCCGGGATAATGCTCACCGGCTGGCACTGGCTGGACCCGGCGGTCGCCATCGCGGTCAGCGTGCTGATTGCCTGGACGGCCTGGGGCCTGATGCGCGCATCGCTCCGACTGGGGCTGGACGGAGTGCCGGATGGCATCGACCGGCAGGCGGTGGCTGACTGGCTTGGTGACCAGCACGGCGTCTGCAACGTGCACGACCTACACATCTGGGCGCTGTCGACCACGCGCACTGCACTGGCGGCGGATGTGGTCTGGCAGGGTGCCGATGCGGACGCCTTCATTGATCAGGTTACCGACGATTTGGAGCATGATTTCGGCATTGGCCACGTCACGCTACAACTTGAGTCCACTCCCTGCGAACGGGCGGGAGCCTGCCTTGCCACCTGAGATGAAGTACGTATCCCGTTCGCGCCACCCTCATGAAGCCACCCAATGTGAAGGATCACCCGATGACTACTGAGTCTCTTCTTTCCGAAGCTGAGCAACAAGGGCTGCGCGATGCGTTGGATGATGAATATAAATCCTTTGCGATCTATGCACAGGTCATTGAGGATTTTGGCCGGATCCGTCCTTTCGTGAACATTGTCAAGGCCGAGGCGCGGCATTTCTCGGCGTTGCTCGCGCTGTTTGCAAAATGCGGGATCACACCGCCGCAGGATCGCTGGCGCGGCGCTGCACCCCGGTTTTCCAATGCACACGCTGCCTGCGAGGCCGCCGTGCAGGGCGAGATCGACAATGTTGCTATCTATGACCGGGTTCTTCGAAGCACAGCCCGGCCCGATATGATCGCAGTTTACAGCGCGCTGCGCGAAGCCTCGCTGGAGCGGCATCTGCCTGCCTTCCGCCGCTGCATCGAGCGAAAGAGCCTGTGATGCGGGCGGTAACCCTCCACCCCGAAACGCACCTCGTCTCGCGCATCGGCTGGTTGCGGGCAGCCGTGCTGGGCGCCAATGACGGCATTGTCTCGACCGCCAGCCTGATTGTGGGGGTGGCGGCGGCGCAGGCTGCGACGTCAGACGTGCTGGTTGCGGGCATCGCCGGGCTGGTCGCGGGTGCCATGTCGATGGCGGCCGGTGAGTATGTCTCGGTCAGCTCGCAAGCCGACACCGAAAACGCCGACATGGAACGCGAGCGCACTGAACTGTCCGGGCAGCCAGAAGCGGAATTGGAGGAACTGACGCAGATCTACGTCACGCGCGGTGTCGAACCCGCGCTTGCCCGGCAGGTCGTTGCCCAGATGATGGAACACGACGCGCTCGGCGCGCATCTGCGTGACGAGTTGGGTATTTCCGAAGTGATGACTGCACGGCCGGTTCAGGCCGCGCTGACGTCCGCCCTGACCTTTGCCATCGGTGCGGCGATGCCGCTGACGATGGTGCTGGTTTCGCCCGCCGATCTGCTGGTCTGGACGGTCACCATCGCGTCCTTGCTGTTTTTGGCCTTGCTGGGGGCTATTGGTGCCTATGCGGGTGGGGCGACGGTCTGGCGCGCAACCCTGCGCGTGACCTTCTGGGGCGCGCTTGCGATGGCGCTGACGGCAGGTATCGGCGCGCTGGTTGGAACGGCGGTGTAGTGTTTTGCGTTGAATGATCAAGGTTTGGGTGGCCAAAGCGGCCACTTCTGTTTGACCAGATCTTCGCCGACGTCGAACTGTGCCGCCAATCCGACCGGCATGGCTTGGGCTGACCTGGATCAGCAACAGGTCCGCCGCAGGTGCTAAACAGTTCCATCGCGACCAATACGAGACACACAAAAGGACACCCGACATGGGACTTCACATCGGCGATATCGCCCCGGACTTCACCGCCGACACATCGACGGGAAAAATCACCTTCCACGACTGGATCGGCACGGCTTGGGTGTTTTTCTTCAGCCACCCGGGCGATTTCACGCCGGTCTGCACCACCGAGATCGGACGGACGGCACAACTGGCCAAGCAATTCGAACAGCGCAACGTCAAGCCGCTTGGGCTGTCGACGGACGGTGTCGACGAGCACCTGAAATGGATTGCGGACGTAAACGACACCCAGCACACCACGGTGACATTCCCGATCGTTGCCGATCCGGATGGCAAGGTGGCAAAGCTTTACGACATGATCCACGAGGGCCAGAGCAGCACGCAGGCCGTGCGGTCCGTCTTCATCATCGACCCGGACAAGAAGATACGCCTGACGCTGACCTACCCGATGAACGTGGGTCGAAATTTCGACGAAATCCTGCGCGTGATCGACGCGCTGCAACTGGCCGATGGCAAACAGATCGCCACGCCTGCCGACTGGCAAAAAGGCGGAGAGGTCATCATTCCGACGTCCATCGACACTGCCGCTGCGAGAGAGCTGTTTCCGCAAGGCTGGCAGGAAATCCGTCCCTATCTGCGCACGACAAAGGTGTAAGGTGTTCCTTGGGCATCAGTTTCGCCCGCTGACCTTGCCCGACCGGGAGATGCTGCAGGTTTACCTGAGACGCTACCCTCAGCATGTTTCAGGCTATACATTTGCAACGCTGGCAGCCTATGCGCCGATCTACGGCATCCTCTGGTCGCAGGTCGGGCCTGAATGCCTGTTGCTGGCGCGCCGCCTCGACGACGATAACCTGCACCTTTTGCAACCAATCGGCCAGCCCACCGACGCTTGCTGCGACGGGTTGCTTGCTGCGGCGGAGTTACTGCCCTATCGGTTGCAGATGGTCTACGTCGCCAAGGACTATATCGACAAGAATCCGCGGTTCTGCGCGCATTTTGACGCAGATGAAGATCGCAACAGTGCCAACTACATCTACCTCGCCCGAGATCTCGCCGACCTGGCGGGCGGTCGGTTTGCCAAGAAGCGCAACCTGATCGCCCAATTCAAGACCCTTCATCCTGATTGGCGGACCGAACCGCTTGATGCCGACTGCGGCGACTTCTGCCGTCAGGTTCTGTTGAGCATCGCCCGAGAAGACGCCGTTGACGCAGAGGATGCCACGCTTGCGCAGGAACTTCAGGCGCTCGACGTCACGATGACCAACTTCGCTGTGTTGGAACAAAGTGGCGTGCTGATCCGGGTGGCAGGTCAACCGGTCGGCTTCGCAATCTGGGAGCGCCAGAACATTGAGACCGCAGTGGTCCATTTCGAAAAGGCACTTCGCAGCTTCAAGGGGCTGTACCAGATGGTGAATCGCGAATCCGCGCGTGCGGTCGTTGCTGGTGGATACCACCTGATCAACCGCGAGGAGGACGTTGGCGACCCAGGTTTGCGCCAGGCGAAAATATCCTATTCGCCAATCGAAATCACGCCGGTGTTCGATCTCACGTTGCGTCCTTACATGGATCAGGGGAACAAAGCTGACAATGGCGCATAGAATATCGTCCCTATAGGGCCACCAAGGAGCCTGATATGTCGAAACTCGTCCTTCATCTCTTCCATGCCGATCCCGCGTCTCTCGCCACCGTCCCTGCACTGGCGGAACGCGTTCATTCCGCCCAGCCAGACGACCCGTTGGAGGTCTATATCTTCGGCCCGGCCGAGCGGATGCTCGCCGAGCCGGAGCAGGTCGAGTTCAACAGCCAGATTGACGCTCTTGTGAAAGCGGGTGTGCAGGTGACCACCTGCATCGGTATCGCGCAGCAGATCGGCGCAGAAGCCGCGTTTCGTGCCCGCGATGTGGCGCTTGAATCCGCCGCAGTGGCCTTTCCGCGCTTTGCCGCCGAGGGTGCGACGGTCATCAGTTTTTGAACGGCCCAAAGCTCTCGCCGTATTTTTGGGCGGAAGCGCTTTATTCCGCTCCTTGGCCACAAGGGATCCCGTGATGGCGGCCAGAATTTTCAGGACTCTGGCGGACAACGCCTCGCTTGTGCAGGCCGTTACCCTGATAGCGGGTCTTTGGGTCGCATCAGACCTGGGATATTACTTCGTTCTGCCAGCACTGGACCTGAATCCCGACTATAACCAGAGCCCGGTTTCCATCGCCACTTACTACACGTTCTGGGTCGGCGTGGCCGTCATCGTGTTTTTCAAGGTCTATTGCACTTGGCCCATATATGCGAAATGGATCGCCTTCGAGAACCGTGCAGTCAGTCTTGTGCTCTGGGTTCTGTTCTTTGCCTGCGCCACCAGCTTTACCGGCATTATCCTGCCCGCTCTGCCACCGTTTGAATGGTTGCCGGAATGGGGGACAGTCCCTGAACTTCCACAGGCCAACACGCTTTATTTTCTGCCGAAATCCATCGAGATCCTGTTCCAACAGCTTCTTGTGATTGCCCTTGTCCTGACGCTTTCGGCAGGTGGTTTCAGCCTGCGGAAGATATCGGTCCTTTGCGCGTTACTGTTTGGCGGAGTGCATGTTCTACTGGTGTTCGATCAGGTGCCGTGGAGTTTCGTGATCCGGTTTGTGGTACTGGCAACGGTGTTCGGGGGTATCTTTCCGGTACTGATCCTGCGGGTTCGCAACGGCTTTGCTTATTCCTATGCCATCCACTGGGGTTATTACGCCCTCACAATCTATCTCGCCCGTGCGGTCGGACCCGAAACCTTTCTGAGATACGTCGGAACGTGGCTTGGTGGCGGTTGAGGCGGATCGAGACGTGGCAATCTAGAAGGAATCGAACCATGTGCGAGCTTCTTGGGCTATCTAGCAATCTGCCCGCAAAACTCAGCATTTCGCTCGAGCGGTTGGCGGAACATGGCGCACCGCCGACCTCTATCCGAGACGGTTGGGGACTCGCCTTTTACGAGGACGCGGATGTCCGGCTGATCAAGGATGCGGGGGCGGCAAATGACAGCGACTGGCTGCGGTTCGTCAGTCAGCACGAACTGCGCAGTCACATTGTTTTGGCGCATATCCGCAAAGCGACCATGGGTGTGCCTTCCTATCGCAACGCGCAGCCATTTGCGCGCGAGGTGGCGGGCCGGATGCACTGCTTCGCGCATAACGGTTGGCTACCTGAAATCCTTGACACACCTGCCTTTGGGTCTTCTCGCTTCGCCCCGATTGGGGAAACAGATTCAGAGCAGGCATTCTGTGCACTGCTCGAGCGTCTGAGCGTGATCTGGGTCAGAGCTGGTGAGTGTCCACCGCTTGACGATCGGCTCAATATCGTCGCTTCCTTCGCGATAGAATTGCGCCGTCTTGGTCCGGCCAATTTCCTGTACTCAGACGGTGACGTGCTCTTTGCCCACGGCGACCGACGCAAGTCGCCGTTCACAGGAAAGGTCGCGGCGCCAGGTTTGGTTTACTTGCTGCACGAATGTCCGCCTGCTGGCGCGACGATCACAGGCAACGGCCTGTCTGTGACCGCACTCGATCAGGCCGTAGCCCTCATCGCAAGCGTCCCCTTGAGCGCTGAGCCTTGGCAAGAGATGACAGAAGGTGAGGTCACCGTCTTTCGAGGAGGGCGGATCGTCGATAAACGGGTCGCACCCAATGGCTGAGCAAATCTGCACTGGCCGGTAGGTTGTCAGGTGCGGCTGATCGGGACGGTTTTGGTCAGACGCCGAAGCTGTCGATATTGATCCGCCCCCGATCCACCCCGCGCCGCGACAGATCGGCCGACAGAGCCCGGAGCAGCATCGGCGGTCCGGCGGCATAGATGTCGCGCCCGGCAACGACGGTTTCACCCTCCAGCGCATCGATGACCGTCCCCGCCATGAGATTGACCCCCTTCGGCAGGTCTGCCCGCGTGGCGTCCTCGGCGGCCAGCACGATCTTCAATCCCGGAGCGGCGGCGGCAAGCGCCGCAAGATCGTCCAACGCATAGAATTGCGCGGCGGACCGCATCCCCCAAATCAGCATCATGTCTCGGGCGGGCTGGAACCGGACCTGCTGTTCCACCAGCGCATGGATTGGCGCAAAGCCGGTGCCGCCCGCCACGAACAGCAGCGGCACATCGGGCAGCGACCGCTGGGTAAAGGCCCCCAACGGTCCGCGCGCCTGCAGCCTGTCACCAACTTGCATGTCATCGAAAACCCACTCGGTGAACCGCCCACCTGCGACGTGCCGCACATGCAGCTCGATCCGTCCGTCGCCATGCGGCGAGTTGGCGATGGAATAGGCGCGCGACAGGTAATCCGATCCCGGTTGCCAAATTTCGATATACTGACCGGGAACGAATTCGCAAAAGCACTCCCCGGCGTTGATCGGCGCCAGCACCACGCGCAATACGTCAGGGGTCATGAGAACCTTTTCCGCAACCGCGAGCGTCACGATCCGGTCGGGATGCGGCACCGTGAAGGCGCTGGCGAGAATATCGCGCCGCGAGAGAAGATCATCCTCGACCGCGTGCCGCACCTCCGCCCGACCTTCGATCGCCAGTATGGACTCGAGCGGAGGAAAAACGATTGCATTGGCTGGACAGGTATTTGCGCAGGTGGTGCAGCCGACCATGCAGTTCAACGGATCGACGACGACCGGCTTCTTGCGATCGAAGTCAAAGCGATAGACCAGACGGCTGCATCCGGTCACGCACGTGCCGCAACCGATGCACACGTCTTCCAACACAGTCGGGTTCCACTGGATTTCCGTGCGTGGAATTCCGTGCCATGGTTTGCTGAACTTCGGATCGGGCATTTCAAGTTCCTTTAAATGACGCCTGCGGTCACCTGCGACGCACAGAATTTCCGCCTGCAAGGATGCCGTTGATCAGGTCTGCCACGGCAGTGTGAAGCTCTTCCTGACCATCCTCGCCCGCATCATTTGCATGTGCTGCAGCTGCGTCGCGCAGGATGCCGACAATTTCCTTCTCAGGCAGGACGTTGCGATCGTTCAGCGCGAGCAACAGCGACTCGCAGATCGCGAGGGCTGCCGTTCCGGCTATGTCAGGGACATGGGACATGGGGCAAACCTTTTGCAGACGGGTGGCAGATGAGCCGGGCAAGCCGTCTCAGATTCAGTATCGCAAGTCAGCCGTATCCTGAACTGAGGCAGATCAGCGTTTCGGACGCGACCGGAACGAAACGTCTTTCTGGCCGTTCTTTCATTGACAATCCGTCTCAGCAAAATTCATCCAGGAGCTTCAACATTGACAGCCCTTCAAAGCCCATTTGCACGCAAGCTCGGGGCGTTCGTGGCGCTGTCCGATGAAGAGTTGTCAGCGCTGGACAGGCTTTATGGGCGCCGAAAGGCGTTCCCCGCCGGCCGCGACATGGTGCATCAAGGCCAGACCGATCAATCGGCCTATATTCTGGCGTCGGGTTGGGTCTGCTCCTACAAGCTTCTTTCGGGCGGTTCGCGGCAGATCGTCGATTTCCAGATCCCGGGTGATTTTCTGGGCCTGAGGTCGGTTCTGTTCCGCACCTCTGACCATAACATCGAGCCGGTGACGCGCGTCGAGGCGTCGGAGGTTTTGGCCAAAGACCTTCTGGAAACATTCAGCACCACGCCGCGCCTCGCGACCGCCGTCCTCTGGGCCGCGTCCCGGGACGAGGCGATGGTGGTCGAACATCTGGTGGGCATCGGACGCAGGGACGCCAAGGAACGCATGGCGCATTTTCTGCTCGAGCTGAGCGCCAGGCTGAAACTGGTCGGCCTTGGGTCGATACTGGGATACGCCTGTCCGCTGTCGCAATACCTACTGGCAGATGCGATGGGGCTGAGTGCTGTCCATGTGAACCGTGTTTTGCGCGAATTGCGGGAAGATGGCCTGGTCACCTTTCGGAACGGGCAGGTTGAAATCCATGACCTCGACGGCCTTGTGCTGTTGGCGGATTTCGACATGACCTATCTTGATCATGAAGGGCCGCTTCTCACATGATCAGGCGGCGGTCATGCCGCCATCGACGGTGTATGCCGCTCCGTTGACGAAGGCCGCGTCATCGGACGCGAGGAAAGCGACGACGCCGGCCACCTCTTCCGGGGTGCCGTATCGCTTCATCGGGATTGTGGCTGCAAAGCCGTCATGGACGGCGGCGGCGGCGCCGGAGCTGGCACCTTCTTCGATCGAGGCCATCATCCGGCTCTCGATGGGACCGGGGTTGATACAGTTCACGCGGATGCCCTTGGCCCCCCATTCGACCGCCGCCGCGCGGGTCAGGCCCAGAACAGCGTGCTTGCTGGCAATATAGGCGCACAGACCCGGCGATCCGGTCAGCCCGGCGACGCTGGAGGAATTGATGATGCTTCCGCGCCCGGCTTTTGCCATGACAGGGATGACCAGTTTCAGCCCGAGGAAGATGCCGGTCACGTTGACCTCCATCACCTTGCGGAAGCCGTCCGTCGGAAAATCGGGGATCGGGGCGACCGGGCCTTCGATCCCTGCATTGTTGAAAAAGATGTCGATGGTGCCGAATTTCTCGACCGTGGCGGAAACGGCCGCGCCGAACGCCGCCTCATCAGTCACGTCCGCCTCCACGACCAGCAGCCGCCCCTCATCCGGGATCGCCTTGCGCAGCGGGCCGAAATCCGCCTCCGCGATGTCGGTAGCAGCGATAAACGCGCCCCTGGAGGCCAGCAATCTGGCAGTGGCCATGCCGATGGCACCTGCCGCGCCGGTAATGAGGGCGATCTTGCCGGTCATGGAAAGCGTCATCTTCTATCCTCTTCAGCCAAACGAAATGCGCCGCAAAGTGTGGGCCTTGGGTCCGTCCACCCGATACGCGAGACGAGGGGGGACAGGCGCATGGGGTGGACGGGTCGTTTCCCGGCGACGACTTCAGTGAGGAGGCCCGCCGCCGGACCGTGTATCCATGATGACCCGTCAAGAGGGGCCCTGCACTGCTTCAGGTTGGTGTTTTGGCAGGCGGCCAGAGTGCATTTCATCCGGCAAGCGATTTTCAGCGGTCAGTGAGTCCATGCGCACCTGCGTGCCCGCGTGCCCTTCCACAATGGCGCGCGCGTCCTGCAACCGTCCGATGCCGGCCATCGCGCCGCCCGCCCGCACGAAATCGCAGGCGGCGGTGATCTTTGGCGCCATGGAACCGGCCTCGAAGCTCATCGCGTCCAGTGCATCAGGCGTAACCCTGCCAATGGCGGCCTGATCCGGCCCACCCCAATCGCGGAACACCGCCTCCACGTCGGTCAGCATCAAGAGCACATCAGCCTCGAGCGCCTGCGCCAGCAGGGCAGAGGTGCGATCCTTGTCGATCACAGCCTCCACACCCTCCATCTTGCCGTCTGCCCCCCGCACAACTGGGATGCCACCACCGCCGGCGCAGATCACGCAAACCCCCGCTTCCACCAGCAAACGGATCGGTTTGATGCCCAGAATGGATACTGGCAGTGGCGATGGCACCACGCGGCGCAAGCCACCTTTGGATTCCTCGACCATCGACCAGCGATGCTCGGCACGCACCAGTTTCGCCTCCTCTGCCGTATAGACGGGGCCGATGGGTTTCGTTGGCTGGTCAAAGGCAGGGTCCCGCGGGTCCACCTCGACCCGCGTCAGCAGCGTGGCGCAGTCAGTGCCCTTTGGCAGGGCGTTCATCAGTTCCTGCTCGATCAGGTAGCCGATCATGCCTTCGGTCTCGGCACCCAGGATGTCCAGCGGCCATGGGTTATCCGGCGCGTAGGCGGCTGACCGCAGCGCCATCAGCCCGACCTGCGGGCCGTTGCCATGCGCCACGATGATCTGATGATCGCGCGCCAGATCGGCCAAGGCGGCGGCCGCGATGCGCACGTTTGTATGCTGAGCCTCGGCGGTCATCGGCTCGCCACGTTTCAGAAGGGCATTGCCGCCCAAAGCCACCACGATGCGCATCTCAGCCTCCGATCGTGGCGACAAGAACCGCCTTGATCGAATGGAGCCGGTTTTCCGCCTGATCGAACACGACCGAGGCGGGGGATTCGAACACCTCGTCCGTCACTTCCATGCAATCGATGCCATAGGTCTGGAACGTGGCCTCGCCGGTCTTGGTGTCGCGGTTGTGGAAGGCGGGCAAGCAATGCAGGAACTTGGTGTGCGGGTTACCGGTCAGGTCCATCACCTCTTGCGTGACCGTATAGGGTGAGAGCAGCGAAATACGCTCGGCCCAGACCTCTTCCGGCTCGCCCATAGACACCCAGACGTCGGTGTAGATGTAATCGCAGCCCTCCACGCCCTCGGTCAGGTCTTCGGTTTGCGTGATCCGCCCGCCACTGGTTTCGGCCAGCTTGCGGCATTGATCGACCAGCGCCGGGTCCGGCCACAGGCTTTGCGGGCCGCACATGCGCACATCCATTCCGATCAGTGCCGCCCCCACCATCAGCGACGACCCCATGTTGCCGCCGGTATCGCCTATGAAACAGAAGGCGATGTCGGACAGATGTTTGTGGGTGTATTCCCGCATCGTCATCAGATCGGCGAGGATCTGTGTAGGGTGAAACTCGGCGGTCAGCCCGTTATAGACCGGGACGCCTGCAAACTCGGCCAGCGTTTCCGCCTCGGCCTGACCGAAACCGCGATATTCGATGGCATCGTAGTAGCGGCCCAGAACACGTGCAGTGTCCTTCATGGTTTCCTTGGTGCCGATATGGCTGCCCGATGGCCCCAGATAGGTGACATGCGCGCCCTGATCGAACGCTGCCACCTCGAAGGCGCTGCGGGTACGGGTGCTGTCCTTTTCAAAGATCAGCGCGATGTTCTTGCCGTTCAGCAGGCGTTTCTCGGTGCCTGTAGATTTGGCCTCCTTTAGGCTGGCAGCGAGACGCAGGAGAGAGCGCAATTCATCGGGTGAGAAATCCAGCAGTTTCAGGAAACTGCGACCGTGCAGGTTTTGCGGCATTGGGTGGTCCTTTCAGGACTATCGGGCGTGTCAGATGGCATCGCGGATCAGCGGGCAGGACATGCAGTGCGAGCCGCCGCGCCCGCGCCCCAGTTCAGCGCCGGAAATGGTGATGACCTCGACCCCCGCCTTGCGCAGCAGGGTGTTGGAGTGTTCGTTGCGCTCATATCCCACCACCACGCCGGGGCTGATGCACAAGAGGTTGTTGGCGTCATCCCATTGCTCTCGTTGGCTTTGATACGCATTGCCGCCGGTCGGCACTGTGCGCAGCCTCGCAAGGCCCATGGCGTCTGCCACAACATCGAGGAACGGCACCTTTTCGGGCGTCACCGTCACACCGCCCTTGTCATCGGGGCGCAGCGAATAGGTGACGATGGCCTCGGCCACCTCGGCAAAGACGGTCACCAGATCGCGGTCGCAAAAGGTGAAGACGGTATCGAGATGCATCGACGACCGGGCACGCGGGAACTGGCCGGCGATCACCCGTGTCGCACCGCCCCCCGCGAACAGCGCGCGGGCCAACTGGCCAACCGCCTGCGGAGAGGTGCGTTCGCCCATGCCGACCAGGACCACACCATTGCCGATGGGGGCGACATCGCCGCCTTCCAGCGTTGCCATCCCATGATCGACCATCGGGTCGCCGAACCAGATCGGGAAACCGGCATCCTTGAAATCAGGGTGGAACCTGTAAATTGCGGCAAGGTTCAGCGTTTCCAACCGCCGCGCGGGCCAAAACATCGGGTTCAGCGTGACCCCACCATATATCCAGGCCGACGAGTCGCGGGTGAAGATTTGGTTGGGCATGGGGGGAAGAAGGAAATCCTCGTCCCGCAGCATCGGCGCGACGACGCCCGCCACGGGGATCGGCAATTCCGCCCGGCTCATCCCGCCGATCAGGATATGGGTCAGCGCCTCGGCCGGGATTTCCATCAGGCAGGCGTGCAGGTCAGAAGCAAGGCCGACCCCCACCGAGTTTTCGTTGATGCGGGCATCCAGCAGCCAGCGGCGCGCCTCGGGGTTGGTGACGACCTCCTCCAGCATCTCGCGCAACAGCACGACCTCGACGCCGCGTTCGCGCAGCACATCGACAAAGGCCATGTGATCGACACGGGCCTGTTTGATCCACAGCACATCATCGAACAGCAGGCTTTCGGCATTGTCCGGCGTCAGACGCGCCATTTCCGGTCCGGGCCGGTGCAGCATCACGCGGCGCAACTGCCCCGCCTCGGAATGAACGCCGTAAGTGAGGGTCATGTGGGGGCTCCAAACAGGACGGCCAGCGCGAGGGCGGCCATGACGATGACGGTGAGGGCAAGAAGAAGCGGCCAGACAAAGCGCAGCCAGCGTTCATAGGGAACGCGGCCGATGGCCAGGCCGCCCATGACGACAGCCGATGTGGGGGTGATCAGGTTCACCATGCCGCTGGCGGTGGCAAAGGCAGTAACCACCAGTTCGCGCTTCACGCCCGCGAAATCGGCCACGGGGGCGAGGATCGGCATCGACAGGACGGCCAGCCCAGACGTGGAGGGCACGAAGAACGACAACCCGACCTGAACCCAGTAGATCACAAGGATGAAGGCCGTCTGCGACAGGCCCGTCACACTAGTTTCCGCCGCGTGCAGAATGGTGTCGGTGATCATCCCGGCATCCATGATCACGACGATCCCGCGCGCGAGCCCGATGATCAGCGCCACGCCCAGCAGATCGCGCGCGCCGTTCACGAAGCTTTCGACCAGCTTGCCCTCGCCCAGTCGGGCGATGATGCCGATGACGATGGCGGCGGCCAGAAACAGCCCGCTCATTTCCGCCATCCACCAGCCGCCGATGGAGACGCCCCAGATCATCACGCCGAAGGTCAGCGCGAACAGGATCAGGACGATCTTGTGCAGCCCGGTGAATGCGACTGTCTCGGACGGGGTTTCGGCAAGGAAATGCGCCTCGTTCGCCGCCTTCTTGTCGTAGACCAGCGATTTCGTCGGATCCGCCCGGACCTTTGCGGCATAGCGCATCACGAAAGCCACCGTGACCAGCCAAGCTACCACCAGAATGACCAGCCGCAGCACCAGACCATCGGCAAAACTGATCCCCGCCGCATCGGATGCGATCACCGTCGAAAACGCATTGACCGTCGAGCCCAAAACACCGACCCCGGCCCCGAGCAGGATCACGGCCACCGCCGTCAGCGCGTCGTACTTCGCGGCGATCATCACCGGGATCAGCAGGACGTAGAACGCCAGCGTTTCCTCGGCCATGCCATAGGTGGACCCGCCAGCAGCAAACAGCGCCATCAGGATCGGGATCATCCAGTTCTCGCGCCCTTTGAGGCGGATCATGGCGCGGGCGATCCCGGCATCAATCGCACCCGAGGCGGTCACGACCCCGATGAACCCGCCGATGATCAGCACGAACAAAGACACGTCGATGGCGCGGGCCACATATTCGACGGGGTCATAAAAGCCCGCGATCGGGGAGAGGATGACGTCGAAAAAGCCCTGCGGGGCCGCGTCCGTGCGCGCATAGGTTCCCGCGATGGGCACGTCCTTGCCAAGGGCCTCGGAGGCCACGCGCTCATACTGTCCGGCGGGAATGATCCAGGTCAGGATTGCGACCAGGATGATCAGCGCGAACAGGATGGTGAAAGCGGACGGGAAAAGGAACCCCGGTTTCGCATCCGATTCTTCAGTGGGTGGCATGGGGTGCTCCTGACGACGGCGTGCTGAGATCAGGCTAGCGAAGATGGGGCGGGGACGCGCTGATGCAGATTAGGCAAGGGGAATTGGCCAATCCTCGAGTGACCTACCTTTACCGCCCCGCCATCGCCCCTGATGCAATCTCGATGATCTCGGCGGTGATCGCTTCTTGCCGTTCCCGGCGTGCAAGGGCCTCCAGCACGCCCAACTCGTCTTCGATCTGGCGGGAGGCGGCAGACATGGCGGCCATCCGCGCCTCGTTCTCGGCCACGAAAGCATGGAGTGCGGCGCGGGTCAGCCCAGTGTGAAGCTGGTCAAGCGCCAGTGCGGCAGCAAGCTCGGCGGCAGGCAGGTTGGTCAGTGGTGCGGCCTGCGGTGCGGCGTCTTCCGCGGGCGGCTCCGGGAACAATGCGTTGCGTTCTACCGTCGCCTGTCCACGGTTCCAGATCGAATGAACCACGGACACCGGGCGCAAACCGCTGTCTGCGAACACCGCTGCCAGCACGCGGTCGGCGAACTTCGGCAGGCTTGCCGAGCGGGACGGCATCGCCGCGGACCAGACCGGATGGATGCCGCGCGCCGCAGCTATCGCCGTGCCACGGCTGCCGATCAGGAACAGATCGGTGTCTGAGGGGATCGCGCCGACCGTATCCAGCACCCGCTCCGAGAACCCGCCGACGAACCCCTGTTCTGCGCAGAACACCACGAGCGCCGGACGGGCTGTCAGGTCTGGGGCGACCGCCTCCACCCCGGCCGAGCTTTGGGCCAATGCCGCGTCCAACGTTGCGGAAAAGGTTTCGACTGCTGCGATCTGGGCGCGGGCGGTGCGGGCACGGGCACCGGCAATGCCGGTCATTGCGCGCACCACGCTACCCAACTGGCGGATACCGTCGATCCGGGCGGACAGGTCGGCTTCAGACATCCGCTGCGGCCAGTTTGCGCAGCACGGTGAGCAGCGCTGCCTTGTCTGCCTCGTCCATCTCGCCCGTTGCCTCGACCTTGCGCAGCAATTCGGGTGCCCCTGTGTCCAACGCCTCGGCCAGGCCATCGCGGAACCTAGCTACGTGTTCGGGCTTCAGATCATCCAGCAGCCCGGCCTGCACCGCCATCACCAGCGCCACCTCTTCGCCCAGAAGCATCGTCGCGTGCTGGTTCTGCCGCAGCACCGCACGCAGGCGCGCCCCGCGCGTCAGTTGCGCCTGCACGCGTGGCTCGATGGTGCCGCCGAACCGTGTGAACACCTCCATCTCCAGAAACTGCGCATAGTCCAGCCGCAGGGATTTCGCGGCATCACGCAGGGCGGGGGCCTGCGTCTTGCCGCCGACCCGGCTGACCGACACGCCGACATCAACCGCGGGCTTCTGGCCTTCCTGGAACAACCGCGCGTCCAGCACGATCTGGCCGTCGGTGATCGAAATCAGGTTGGTCGGGATATAGGCCGACAGGTTCCCCGCCTCGGTCTGGGCAATCGGCAGGGCGGTCAGAGACCCGCCACCCTTGGCCTGCGACAGCTTGGCGGCGCGTTCAAGCAGGCGGGCATGAACATAGAACACATCGCCCGGATAGGCCTCGCGCCCCGGCGACTGGCGGGTCAGCAAAGCAATCTCGCGGTGGGTGGCAGCGTGTTTGGTCAGATCGTCGATCACGATCAGGGCGTGCTGGCCCTTGTCGCGAAAATGTTCAGCCATGGTCATGCCAGCAAAGGGGGCGATCCATTGCAGGCCGGGCGGCGTCGCGGGGCCCGCCACCACAACGATGCAGCGGTCAAAGTCGGCGTGGGTCTGCAACGCATCGACGGCGCGGCGCACGGCAGAAGTTTTCTGCCCCACCGCGACATAGATGCAGATCATGTCTGTGTCGCGCTGTGCGATGATCGTATCAATGGCCAGCGTCGTCTTGCCCGTCGCCGGATCGCCGATGATCAATTCGCGCTGACCGCGGCCCAAAGCGAACAGCGTATCGACCACAAGCACGCCGGTCTGCACCGGGTTGATCACCAGATCCCGGTCAATAATGCCGGGCGCGTTGCGTTCCACCGGCAGGGTCGCCTCGGCGGTGATCGGCCCCTCGCCATCCAGCGGGCGCCCGAGTGGATCGACTATGCGCCCTAGCAGACCCGATCCCACAGGCACGCGCACGACATCGCCGGTACCGCGTACGGCGTCGCCCGCCTGCAAGGCATGGGCGGCATCCAGCAACACACAACCGATCCGGTCGGGTTCCAGCACCTGCGCAAAGCCGAAAGGTCCGGCATCAAAGCGCAGCAACTCATCCAGCCGCACGTCCGGCAGACCCGAGATCATCGCCACGCCATCGGCAATCTCCTCGACCCGGCCCCGGTGTTCGGCGATGGGGCCAAGGGCGGTGGCGCGAACGCGCGCGGCAGCGTCCTTCAGCCAGAGGGCATCATGCGGCATCGGACAGGTCGCCCTTTTCTGTAAGGGCGACGGCAATGCGCGCCAGATCGGCCTGCCAAGAGTTGCGCAAACTGAAATGCGGCGCGTGAAGCTCATGCCCCGCGATCAGCGCGGGGTCGGTGCGAAAGGTCAGGCTGGAAGGAGCGCCAAGGACGTTGCTGATGGCCTTGGCGATGCGGTCCTGCGCCGGGCTGTCCTGATCGGTGGCACTGACGACCTCCAGTTCCACATCGGCCAGCGCCGCGCGCTCGGGTTCGGGCAGCGCCGCCAGACCCTCCACCAGCCAGCCCAGAAACGCCGCGTCCGTCGCCGGGCCATCAAGCCGCGCCGCCATTTGACCGGCGATGATGATCGCCAGCCCCTGCGCATCGTCGACCGCGCTCGCCTTCAGCGTCTCGGCCGCACGGACGCGGGCAGCCTTGGCGGTCTCGTGCAGTGCCTCGACCTCGGCCCGCGCCTCGGCCAACAGGGCGTCACGCGCGGCCTCGGCATCCTTGCGGGCCTTGGCCAGCATCGCGTCGCGCTCGGCGGCAAGCTCCGCCCTTGTTCCGGCGATTTCGGCCAGTGCAGTCTCGGCTTCGGCCTTTTTGGCCTCGGCATCCTCCAGCAGCGTCGCGGCGGCGGCTTGCCGCGCGGTGATCATCTCGGCGACGGGTTTCCAGAAGAAACGATGCAAAAGCCAGATCAGGACAAGGACATTGACCGCCTGAAAGCCAAGGGTCCAGAGATCGAACGTCATGGCATCATCGGATTGGCGAACAGCAGCAGCAGCGCGATGACAAGGCAGTATATCGCCGTCGTTTCGATCATGGCCAGACCCACGAACAACGTGCGCGAGATAGTATTGGCGGCTTCAGGCTGGCGTGCGATGGCCTCCATCGCGGCGGCAACCGCGCGGCCTTCGGCAAGTGCGGGACCAAGCGCGCCGAACGACACGGCGAAGGCGGCGCAAAAGATGCTGATGTGGGCGATATAGTCCATTCAGGACTCCTTTTTTTCAGGGGCGGGTTGGGGCTTGCCTTTTTCGACGGCGCTGGTGATGAACACCATCGACAGCACGGCAAAGATGTAGGCCTGCACCGCGCCCGTCAGCAGATCGAGCAGCATCAGCGGGATCGGCACCAGCAGGGCGGCCAGCGATCCGACTATGGCGATCACGAACACCCCGCTCATCACATTGCCGAACAGGCGCACGAACATCGAAAAGCTGCGGGTGATGCTTTCGAGCATGTTGAGCGGGATCATCACCGGATTGGGCAGCGCGAAGCCGCGCAGAAACCCGCCCACGCCACCGCCCCGGATGCCGAAGAAGATGATCGACAGGAACACGATGGCGGCCAGCGCTGCTGGTGTTTCCATCGTGGCGGTCGGCGGGGTGACACCGGGGATCAGCGAGGACCAGTTGGCGATCAGGATGAACAGGAACAGCGTCCCGACAAAAGCGCGGTAAGGGGCCGGAGCAGCCCCCGTCACATCGCGGATCTGTTGATCGACTGTGGCGACCAGCAGTTCCGCCGTGGCCTGCGCCTTCGTCGGCACCAGCGTCAGGCGGCGGGTCAGAAGCGCCGCGCCCAACACCAGTACCGCCATGATCGCCCATGTCACCACGACCGACGCCATGATCGGCACCGGGCCCAGCATGAACAGCGGAAATGTTTCCAGCGGGCTGTTCATCACACAGCACTCCGCATCAGGACAAAGCGCCCGATGAGCAGGCCGAGTGCCGCGGCCAGCAACGGCCCGGCACCCTGCATCGCCGCGATGATCAGCACGCCGCCCAGTCCCGCCATCCGCAACAGCACCAGTCCCACACCGAATAACGGTCCGCCCCGCCGCCCCGACAGCATCAGGTCGGCGCTGTGGCGCACCATGCGGAAATAGATCAGGCCGATCAGGACGCCGCCCGTTAGCCAAAGCGCAAGGATCACCGAGCTGGTCATGCGCTGCCCATCCAGCGCCAGGCGAACCAGCCGCCCAATCCCAGCCCAACCATCAGCAGTGGCGCCGTCCAGAACAGCCCGGTATCGAACTGCCCGTCCAGCCAGCGGCCCAACGCGATGCCACCCAGCATCGGCGCCACGATGATCCAGCCCAGCACGCCGATTTGTGCCAGTCGGCGCCCGACCGACGCCTCGCCGTCCCGCGCCCATGCGGCGCGGCGGGCCTGCTGGGCGCGCACCTCGCGCAACAAGGGATCGTTTTCGTCAGGTTCGCTCATACCCCCGCCCCCCGTGTTTTGGGTTGCAACCGGGCCAGCATCTGCCGCATGGCCGCCAAATGCAGGCGGGTGGTTTCCACATGCTCGACCCGTTCGTCATCCAATTCGGCGCGAAACCGCGCCAGCACCTCACGGTCGAGCATTGTCAGATCGTCGCCCGTCACCGCCTCGCGCGTGGCGATGGCGACATGGCCCCCGCGCACCGTCAGCGCCCCGCCCCGCACGGCGCAGAACCGTGGTGCGTCCTCTGGTGTCGTCCAGGAGACGACCGAGACCGCAAGCCGGGTCAGGAAATCGGCATGTCCCGGCAAGATGCCAAAACTCCCGCTGGCATCTATGGCGCGCAGGTGGCTCGCCGGTTCATCCACGATAATCGCCAGCGGGGTCATGATGCGCAGGGTCATGGTCATGCTGCCTCTTTCGCGCGCGCCTGATCCAGCGTGCCAACCATGTAAAGCGAGGCCTCGGCCCAATCGTCCGCCGCGCCGTCCAGAATGGCGCGGCATCCGGCCAGCGTGTCCGCGCGGGTGACCGACTCGCCCGGTGTGCCGGTGAAGGCTTCGGTCACGGCAAAGGGCTGGCTCAAGAACCGTTGCAGGCGCCGCGCACGGGTGACGATGCGCTTGTCCGCCTGGCCCAGTTCCTCGACCCCCAAAAGCGAGATGATGTCCTGCAATTCGGCAAAGCGCGCCAGCATCTCGCGCACCTCGCTGGCAATCTGGTAGTGGTCATCGCCCACAACGGCAGGGTCGAGAAGGGTGGAGGATGAGGCCAGCGGGTCAATCGCCGGGTAGAACCCTTGCCCCGCCAGCGCACGGCTGAGCACAATCACGCAATCCATGTGGCCCGAAATCGTCGTCACTGCCGGATCGGTAAAGTCATCCGCCGGCACATAGACTGCCTGAATGGATGTGACCGCCGCGCCCGCGACCGAGGCGATGCGTTCCTGCAACCCCGCCACTTCGGTCGCCAACGTCGGCTGATACCCGACGCGCGACGGCAACCGACCCAGCAGGCTGGACACCTCGGCCCCCGCCTGAACAAAGCGGAACACATTGTCCATCAGCAGCAGAACGTTCTGGTGTTTCGTGTCGCGGAAGTATTCCGAAATGGTCAGCGCGGTCAGTGGCGCGCGCCACCGTGCCCCCGGCGGTTCGTTCATCTGGCCGTAAACCAGCACCGTGCGCGGCAGAACACCCGACTCCGACATCTCGGTCAGTAACTCATGCCCTTCCCGCGACCGCTCGCCGATGCCCGCAAAGACCGAGATTCCATCGTAGTTTTCGACCATGGCGTGGATCAGTTCCATCACCAGCACGGTCTTGCCGACGCCTGCACCGCCGAACATCGCGGCCTTGCCGCCCTGCGCCATGGGCGTCAGCAGGTCGATCACCTTGATGCCGGTCTCGAACACTTCGGTCGTGGTGCTTTGGGCCGAGAGCGGCGGCGGAGCGGCATGGATCGACCGACGCGGCGTGTCCTCGGGTAGAGCCTCGCCCAGATCGCGCAGGCCCCCTGTCACGTCAAGAAGCCGCCCCAGCACCGATTTGCCAACAGGAACCGCTATTGGCGCACCTGTCGAGCGCACGATCACACCCCGCGCCAAGCCCGCAGTTGCCTGCAGCGCGACCGCGCGCAGGGTCGTCAGGTCAAGATGGCTCTGCACCTCCAGCATCAGCGGGCCCGGGCGGTCCCAGTCTACCAGCAGCGCCTCGTTGAGCGCCGGCAGCGTGCCCGTGCCGTAGCGCACATCGACGACCGCGCCCCGCACGGCATGGACCCGCCCTGCGGGTGTCGTATCATGCATCGGGTCTCCTTTCGGGGTCGCGCTGTGCGCAACTTTTGATCTGATTGTGATCCGGTGAACCGCTCCTTGCACTGATGTGCATCAGGGACAGCGCAGCCAACAGCACCTTAACTGCCTGCAAGTCGGCGTCCGACTGGATGCGGCCAGATTTAGGTATCGAAAAGGAGACCACCATGAAGGGCTATGTTGCCGATATCGAGAAACTAACCGAGAAGAACAAGGATTTCCGGCAGGTTCTCTACACCGGCGCGCATCTGCAACTGGTGTTGATGGCGCTGAAACCTGGACAGGACATCGGGCTGGAAACGCACAAAACCCATGACCAGTTCTTTCGTATCGAGAAAGGCGAGGGTACTGCCGTGATCAACGGCGTGACGCATAAGGTCAAGGACGGCGATTGCGTCATCGTACCTGCCGGGGCAGTCCACAACCTGACCAACACCGGCGACAAGCCCTTGCATCTTTACACGCTTTACGGCCCACCCAACCACATCGACCATCTGGTCCAGAAGAAGAAGGCCGAGGCCGAGGCGTCGCATGAGGTCTTCGATGGCGTGGCGACCGAGTAGCCGTCGCAGACTTCTGGTCGGCGGCACAGCGGTTTTTGGTGCTGCGCTCGTCGGATTTGGTGGAGTGCTGCGGGCACTGAGCCCCGGTGAGCCGGCGCGGCTGGTCGATGAGGCCGGGCAGCGGATCGCAGGAAGTCTCTCCGAACGGGTCTTTGTCCGGATCAACGGCATCCTCCAGGGGATGATCATCCAAAGCAGAGATACGTCCAATCCCGTGCTCTTGTTCCTGCATGGAGGACCGGGCATGCCCGAGTTCTTTCTGAACAGCACGCATCCCACGGGACTGGAGAATGACTTTACCGTGGTCTGGTGGGAACAGCGCGGTGCGGGTCTGTCATGGAGCCCCAATATCCCGCCGCAGAGCATGACCGTTGCGCAAATGATCGCGGACACGGTCGCGGTGGCAGACTATCTGCGCGACCGCTTCCAGCAGGACAAGATCTACCTGCTCGGCCATTCCTGGGGCAGCTTTCTGGGCATACAGGTGGCGGCGGCGGCCCCAGAGCGGTTTCATGCCTATATCGGGATGGGACAGGTCTCCCATCAACTGCAATCAGAGGTCATGGCCCACGCGTTCCTGCTGGACCAGTACCGGGCGCGGGGTGACGCCGCGATGGTGCGCAGGCTGGAGGCGGCCCCTGTCAGCCTAACGGACGGCCTGACGGATGCCTGGCTGCGGGTGCGCGACGACGCGATGCACAAGCTCGGGGTGGGCACCACGCACGACATGCGATCGGTCATCACCGGGGTATTCATCCCCATGTGGCGCTGCCGGGCCTATACCATCCGCGAAAAGGTCGCCATCTGGCGTGGAATGGCTTGGTCTAGGCGCCTTCTTTGGAACGATTTCATCGCGACCGACCTTGTAGAACATGTCCATACCTTGGGCTTGCCAGTGTATTTCTTCACCGGCCGCTACGACCTCACGGCAAACCACGACCTCGCCCGCGCATTCTTCGACCGGATCAGGGCGCCGATAAAGGGGTTCTACACTTTCGATGCATCTGCCCACAGCCCGCTGTTCGAGGAACCGCAACGCGCAAGGCAAATCCTTTTGCAAGACGTGATCGCGCAGGAAAACCGTCTTGCGGATGGGTCACGGGAGGGTTGACCGGTGAAGCACGCGAGGAGGCGGATCATCGGGACAGCAGCGGTCCGCAAATCCATCACGAAGGGCGACCCACGAACATGAATCGAAGACTCCTTCTTGCCGGCGGCGCTGTCACAGTCGCACTTGGTGGCGCCGGATTGATCGGGTGGCAGCGGATACGTGCGGCGGCAGATATGACCGCTCATGCTGCCGGCTTGCGTACCCCATTGCCGACTTCAGCATCCGACCGCGATCTGATCCGCTATGCGACGCTCGCCGCGAACGGACACAATACGCAGCCTTGGTTGTTCCGTTCGGACGCGCGCGGCATCGACATCCTGCCCGACGTCTCGCGCCGCACCCCCGTCGTGGACCCCGACGATCACCATATGTTTGCAAGCCTCGGATGTGCAGCGGAGAACCTCGCGCTGGCCGCGGGCGCGCGGGAGCGAGCAGGCGAGATCAAGTTCGATCCCGCGGATGGCGGGAGCGTGCGTGTAGATCTTTGCACAGCTGCGGGGGGCGATCCGGCCCTGTTCGAGGCCATCCCGCTGCGGCAATCCACTCGGTCCGAGTATGACGGCAGCGCGGTGAGTGCCGCCGATTTGTCGCAGCTTGCGACGGCGGTAGCGGTTAAGGGCGTCGATCTGATCCTGATTTCTGACCGGACGCAGATCGACCAACTGCGCGATCTGGTGATCGCGGGCAACATCGCCCAGATAGCCGACCCGGCCTTCGTGGCCGAACTTATGCACTGGCTGCGGTTCAATCCGGCAGCTGCGATGACAACCGGCGATGACCTTTACAGCGTCGCCAGCGGCAGCCCAGCCCTGCCGGACTGGCTTGGGCCGCGCCTTTTTGACATGGTGTTTAACGCCAAGGCGGAAAACGAGAAATACGCCAGCCAGATCGCAACCTCCTCCGGTCTCGCGGTGTTCGTCGCCGCACAGGACAATCCCGAACATTGGGTGCTGGCCGGCCGCGCCTGCCAGCGGTTTTCCTTGCAGGCAACGGCACTGGGGCTGAAGACCGCTTACATCAACCAGCCGGTCGAGGTTCCGGGCCTTCGGGCCGACCTCGCCGCGCTGGTGGGTTTGCCAGGACGGAGGCCCGATATCGTGATGCGCTTCGGTCGCGCGCCCGCGATGGTGATGTCGGCGCGCAGGCCGGTCGAAGCGGTGATGGTCTGACCATGCCCTTCACCATCGACGAGTTCCTTGCCGTCTTTGCCGCCTATAATGCGGCGATCTGGCCGTTTCAGATTGGCGCCTATGGACTGGGGCTTATCGCGGCCGCCGCACTTGTCGTGCAAAGCCATGCGCTGATGCGGCTTGGACTTGCGGGTTTGGCAGTGCTTTGGGCGGTCAACGGCATCGGCTATCACCTGATGTTCTTTGCGCCGATCAATCCGATCGCGCCAATCTTTGCAGCCTTCTTCGTCCTTCAGGCTGTCCTGTTACTGGCCAGCGCCATCCAACCCGGCGACCTGCGCCTAAGCTTGCGCCGTGATCTCCAGTCCGTCGTGGGTCTGATGACAATTGTCTATGCACTGGCGATCTATCCTGTCCTTGGAGTCTGGGCGGGACATGGTTTGATGGCCGGCCCGATGTTCGGCGTGGCGCCTTGCCCGACGACGATCTTCACCCTTGGGATCCTGATGATTGCGCGTGGGCGCTGGGTGGTCTGGCTGTCGATCATCCCGATCCTGTGGTCACTCATCGGACTGTCCGCCGCACTTCAGCTTGGCATCCCAGAGGATCTGGGAATGCCCATCGCAGGAGCCATGCTTGCAGCACTTCTGGCGGCTGCCTTTTGGCAGGGTCGAGCGACACGATGATCGCCACGACGCCTCAGGCGACGGCGCAACGGCACCCGCAAGCTGCAATCTGGACCTTTGCTGCGCTGACCTTCTTATGGACATGGGGGTTGTGGGCCGCCGTCTCGCTGATCGGCCCGTCAGCGCCGCGCCTGAGCGGGGCGGTGTTTCTGGCGTCAGCCTTCGGTCCGGGCGTGGCGGCTTTCGTCACGGTCCTGGCCTTCGAGGGCAAGGCAGGCTTTGCACGCGGGCTCAATCGGTGCCTGCGCTGGCGGCTTGGATGGGGATGGTATGCGCTTGCCGCACCGCTGGCGATGGGAACAGCGCTCGGACTCCATGCGGCGCTCGGCGGAACGATACCCCCAATGCCCGTTCAGGGTCCGGTTCTGATCATCATCGCGCAATTCGCTCTCATCACGGTTTTCGGCGGACCTTTGGGAGAGGAATTCGGCTGGCGCGGCTACGCACTGCCCGCGTTGACGGACCTCTTGGGCTGGCGATGGGCAGCGGTCCTGATCGGCGTCGTCTGGGGGCTATGGCACCTGCCGTTGTTCTGGATGCCCGGCACGGCGCAGGCCGAGTTGCCGATGGTTCTGTTCCTGACAAGCACAGTCGCGCTGTCGGTGGTTTTTGCGCGGCTTTCGGTGAAAACGAAGTTCAGCGTCCTGCCCGCAATCCTGCTGCACGGGGCGATCAACTGGTCGTCACTGGTGCTGCCGATCATGCCAGTGGGCGGCGATACACGGCCCTACACGATCGTCATGGGGCTCGTAATGCTGCTCGCTGTTGCGGTGATGCTGAAACCTGGCCCGCATCCAGCAGCGGCGGGAAATCTGCCATGATGATCACCTACGTCCTGCAGACACTTCTGCCCTTAACTCTGGTCCTGTGGATGGCGCTTCTGCCACCGCGCAATCTGGCCGGCTTCTGGCTGCTGTCTGTTGCCGCAGCACTCCTGATCCTGATGGTCGCGTTGCAGGGCGTATGGGTGTTTCCGCCGTGGTGGGTGCCCTATCTGCTGGCCCTGTCGCTCGTGGCCGCCGTGACGTGGCACCTGATCCGGGAGCAGGGCAGACCTATCCTGCCCACCAGCCGTGTCGGATACCTGCCCGTTGCGGTTCTGGTCGCGATCGCCGCTTGGTCCGGCGCGCAATCATGGGCAGCGATTTCGGCACGTCAGATCCCCCAAGGGCAGGCGATCGACCTTGGCTGGCCACTGGCCCCTGGTCTCTATTTTGTTGCCAACGGCGGCGCGTCTTCATCCATCAATTCGCATGCGGCGCTTATTGACGCTTCGCATCCCTTGCACGCAGGGTTTGGTGGCAGCGGCTACGGCGTCGATCTTGTCGCCGTCAATCGCTGGGGATTTCGCACCAGTGGCATCCAGCCTGCGGAACCCGCGGCCTATGCCATTTTCGGCACACCCGTGCTTGCGCCCTGCGCGGGCGAGGTCGTGGTGGCAGAGGGCGACCGCCCCGACATGCCTGTACCCATGGTTGACGAAGGCTATCCGGCTGGCAATCATGTCCTTCTGCGCTGCGACGGCATCGACATCCTGCTCGGTCACTTTCGACAGGGCAGCGTGCGCGTTGCGACGGGGGACAGCGTTGCTGTGGGTCAACAGATAGGCGAGGTCGGCAATTCGGGCGAAACCGGCGAGCCGCATCTGCATATTCACGCCCAACTCCCGGGCACGCCAGCGCTGCCATTCTCAGGAACCCCGGTTGCCATCCGTTTTCAGGGGCGATTTCTGGTTCGGAACGACATCGTGGACATGACCGTGCCACTGCACCCGTCCAACCCGGAAAGGTAACCCAAGTGGACATTCTGAAATGGACCGCTCTTGCTCTGATCCTGATCACCATACTCTACGGTGGTGTCCTCGCAATTGGTGCGTGGCGCTGGAAAGAGGCGACAAGAGAGCTTGTCGCACGGCTGGATGCTGCTGCCGAAATTGCTAATGGCGCCGTGCGCTACGATGCCCGCGAGATCGCCGATCTTCCCGCGCCGGTCAGGCGATACTTTGAGCGGGTTTTGACCGATGGCCAGCCAATGATCCGATCGGTCGATATTGGGCTCGAAGGAACGTTCAACATGAGTCTTGAAGCACCCCAATGGAAGCCGTTCACCTCCACGCAGCATGTCGTTGCCAACCGCCCGGGCTTTATCTGGAACGGCCGGATTGCGATGTTCCCCGGCGTGCCAGTGCGCGTGCACGATGCCTATGTGGCGGGGACAGGTGTGCTCAAGCCCGCGCTTTTCGGGCTTTTCTCGCTGGGCACGGTTCAGGGCGAGGGTGACATCGCGCGGGGCGAGTTGATGCGATGGCTGGCGGAAAGCGTCTGGTATCCAACCGTCCTTCTGCCCGGGCAAGGCGTTACCTGGCAATCCGTGGATGACGCGTCGGCGCAGGCCACGCTTACGGAAGGGCCGATCACGCTGACCATGCTGTTCCGCTTTGGCGAGGATGGGTTGGTGTCAGGCATCCGCGTCGAAGCACGCGGCGGACTGGTGGGAGGCGAAACTGTCATGATGCCCTGGGAAGGTCGATTCCGAGACTACCGCCTTCAAGATGAGATGATGGTCCCCTTTCACGGCGAGGTGGCATGGATCACGCCGCAGGGTGAACGGCCGTACTTCCAGGGGACATTAACCCAGATCGTCCATGGATTTGCACAATAGAAGACCGCGCCGCTTCGACCTAACTTCGCCAAGTATCAACCAATGCCCACTGCCAGTGCGCGATTCCTCACCCCGTCACAACCCCATCGCCCACCACGATCTGACGTCGGCACAACCCCGCTATCTTTTCGTCGTGGGTGGAAATCAGGAAAGTGGTGCCCTCATCGCGGTTGATCTCGGCGATCAGGTCCATGACCTGAATAGCAGAGTCGCGGTCGAGGTTGCCGGTGGGCTCGTCCGCCAGCACCAGTTCGGGTCGATTCATCAGTGCGCGGGCGACTGCCACCCGCTGTTTCTGCCCGCCCGACAGGTTGGCCGAGGGGAAGTCGATCCGTGCTTCTAGCCCCATTCGTGTCAGCAGTTCGCGCCCGCGTTCCATGGCGGCCGGGGTCTCGCGCCCCATCCGCACGGCAGTGGGGAACACCACGTTCTCCAGCGCGGAAAAGTCGGGCATCAGGTTGTGGAACTGAAAGACGAAACCGATATGGCGATTGCGAAACTCGGTCAGGGCGCGGTCATCGGCGGCCACAAGATTCTGCCCGAGCATGGTGTAGCTGCCCGAAGTCGGCTTCATCAGCGTGCCGAGGATCGTCAGAAGTGTGCTTTTGCCAGACCCTGACGGACCCAGCAGTGCTGCCATCTCGCCGGCCTCAAGCGTCAGCGACAGCCCTTGCAATACGCGGGTTTCTGCCTCGCCGGTCCCGAAGGTCTTGACCAGATCCGACACCTCCAGCAGCGCGGTCATTGACCAATAGCCGTGACCGGATCGACCCGCGCCGCCGCCCGTGCGGGCAGAATCGAGGCGAGGATCGCGCCGATCACCGTCAGCGTGATCGCGAGGCCATAGGAGCCTTGGGTGATGTCCATCGGCAGGGTGCCGACCTCGAATGCGTCGCGCGACGGAAAGGGCAAAAGAGCAAGATAGCCCAGTGCCGCGCCGGACAGCCCGCCCATCAGCCCGATCAGCGCGCCCTGTGTCACGAACACGAAGATCACGAACCCGCGCCCCGCCCCCATCGCGCGCATGATCCCGATTTCTGGGCGGCGGCGGTAGGTGGACAACAACAGCGCCGAGGCCACCCCGATCACGATGGTGATCAGCGCAAAGGATTTCAGGAAATACCCGGTCTGGGCCTGCGCGTTCAGTGCCTCCATCAGCTGTTCCGCGCCGTCGGTCCAGGGCACGGCATCCAGCCCTGTCAGCGCCCGGATGCGCAGGGCCGTGGCGTCTGCGGCGTTCAGATCGCCCAGCTTGATTTCGATCCGTGTGACGCCCTGCGGCAACGCAAAGAGTGTCCGCGCGGTGGACAGGCTCACATAGGTGCTGCTGGCGTCGATCATGCCGTTGCCGGTGTTGTAGATGCCGCTCAACGTCAGGGCTGTTGAGACCCCGCTCGAAGATTGCAGCCGCAGCGTCTGCCCAAGCCGCAGCGACAGATCGTCGGCCAGGGTCTCGCCCAGCACGATCAGCCCAGCCCCCAGACGAGCCGAACCCTGGGTCATGTAGCCATTAAGGTTCAGAATGGCGGATTCGCGATCCGGCTCCAGCCCGGTCACCGAAACCTGCGCCACTTGCGCGCCACGGGTCAGAAACCCAGCGCCGTTGATCTGCGGGGATACTGCGATCACGCCCGGCACGGTCTCGATCAGGGGGATGAAGGTTGCGGCTTCGGCCAGAGTCGCCGTGCGGGCGCGGCCGCGCTCGGTCACGGCAAGCACCTGGCCATCGGGGCGGATCAGGATGGCGGGGTCGCGGTCTTCGGCGGTGATGGTGACATGGCTGATGTCACCCACCGTGCGCGACAGGATAAACTCTGCCAACCCCCCGATCAGCGCCGACATGAAGATGAAGATGAACACGCCCACCGCCACCCCCAGCACCAGAAGCGCGGTCTGCGCCTTGCTGGCGGTCAGATAACGGGTGGCGATCTTGAGCGCGTAGAGCATCAGGGCGCCCCCACGCGCACCGCTTGTCCGTCGGTGATCCCGGTCGCATCAAGGATCAGCACGTCGCCCGGTGCCAGCCCCTCGGTCACGATCAGCCGCGCGGCGGGCCAGTCGATCACCGATACCGGTCGGTGCCGTGCTGAGCCATCGGTGACAACAAAGACCGCATCGCCCGCCTCGGTTGTCTGGATCGCCGCGCGCGGTGCGGTGATCGTCGCATCAAGGCTGTCCACGATGATGTTGATCGTGACCGTCAGGCCGACCGGGGCGCGCACCGGCTCGTCAAAGCTGAGTTCGACCGCCAGGCCCCCCGTCGCCGCGTCGACCCGCTGCGAGACCCGCGCGACGCGGCCATCGCGCCGGAGAGTTTCGCCAGCCAGTTGCATCACGGCGGGCAGGTCCGCGCGGATCTGGGTGGCGTAGGCTTCGTCGACATCCGTCTCGACGACCAGTTGTTCAAGGTCGGCGATCGTCATCAACAGGGTCGAAGGATCAATGCTTTGCCCACGCTCGACATTCAGCGCCAGAACCGTGCCGGTCATGGGCGCGCGGATGGTGTAGTTTTCGAGCTGCACCCGCGCCTGATCGACAAGCGCCGTGGTCCGCGCCACCTCTTGCTCTGCCGATTGAACGCCGCGGCTGGCAGCCTCGAGCGATGAACGCGCGACATTTTCGCCAAGTGCCTCGGTCCGTGCAAGAGTGTCCATTGCCTGCGCCTGACCCACAAGAGCAGAGTCGAGCGCCGCCACGGCCTGCCGCACCATGGCGTGTTGAGCAGCGGCGTCGATCCGGGCCAGGTCTTCGCCCCTTTCCACTCTGTCACCCTCATGCACTGGCACATACGCGAGCGTGCCACCGACCAGTGCACGCACATCGATCGTATGGAGAGCGGCAATCCTGCCGTTGACAGCCAGAACCCGTGTTGCGGGGGCGAGGGCAGCAGTTTCCACTGCAACGGCAAGCGGCCCGGTTGCCCACGGTTGGAAATAGAGGCCCAAACCCGCGGCCCCGGCAAGGACACCGCCAATTGCCCAGATCCAGACGCGCCGCGATGGCTGGGGGGCGGGTGCCGCAGGTCGCGGACGCACTGCTGGCAAACGAGGCTCATCGGCCCTGGTGGACGCGACGGCGACCTTGGCTGAAGGGTCGGATCCCTTTTGTCGTTCCGGCGTTTCCATCAGCCTCTCCAAGCCCGCGAACAGCCCGGATGGGACGGAAAACGGTTGATTGCACCATGATATCAGCTCGGCTTTTGCCATGTGCTGATCTGCATCAAGGCCCGCACCGACAGCCCTATGCTATGTGGAAGGCTGGTAGTCCTGCCGGGAAGGGAAGGCTGACGGATGACTGTCGATCCCTATGAAGTGCTTGGCCTTAGCAGATCCGCCACAGCGGATGACATCAAGAAGGCCTACCGCAAGCTGGTGCGCACCAGCCATCCTGACCTGCACCCCGATGACGCCGGGGCGGAGGCGCGGTTCAAGGCCATTGCGGCCGCTCATGATCTGCTCAAAGATCCCGACACCCGTGCCCGTTTCGACGCGGGCGAGATCGATGGGGCGGGCGCTGAACGGCCACAGCGCAAATACTATCGCGATTTTGCCGAGGCGGGCGACAACCCTTACCAGCAGCAACGAGGCTTTGATGGCCAGGTTGATCCGGCTGACATCTTTGCGGAAATCCTGCGCCAGCGAACACGCCAGGGCGGCGACGATTTCAGCCGTCGCGGGTATTCCGCAGTCGGCCCCGATCTTCGCTACGCGCTTGAAGTGCCCTTTCTTGATGCCGCGCGCGGGGGCGAAATGCGCATCACCTTGCCAGATGGCGCCAGCATCGCGGTCAAGATCCCCGAGGGCGCGCACGACGGCCAGACCCTGCGCCTTCGCGGCAAGGGTGGGCCGGGCTTTGGCGATGGTCCAACGGGAGACGCGCTGATAACCCTGTCGGTCGGCCAACATCCCGTCTTCCAACGGACGGGCGACGATATCCACGTCACTTTGCCCATCACCATCGACGAGGCCATTCTGGGGGCAAAGGTCACCGCGCCGACCATCTCCGGGCCCGTCAATCTGACGATTCCGAAAGGAGCAAGTTCCGGCCGGGTTCTGCGCCTGCGCGGACGCGGTGTGTCACATCAAGGGGGCAAGACCGCAGGTGATCAGCTTATGGAACTGAAGATCGTGACACCCTTGACGATAGATGAATCGTTGCACGATTTTATGATCGAATGGCGCAAGTCCCATTCCCATGACCCGCGGATTGATTTGATGAACGAGGCCGCATCATGACCGACCATCTAACCGAGGACGAAGTACTTGCTGCCATTCCAAGGCTGACACGAACCCGTCTTGTTGCGTTTGTTGAAACCGAATTGGTCATTCCCCTGTGCCGCGAAAATGAGTTTGGCTCGGCACACGTCTTCCGCCAGATCGACTGCGCCCGCATTCAACTGATGTGCGACCTCACTGACGATCTTGACTTGGATGAACACGCTCTCAGCGTGGTCCTCACACTGATTGATCAACTTCATGAAATGCGCCATGATCTTTTGGCCCTTGCGCGTGCCGTGGAGGCCGAACCACTAGACGTTCGTGCCCGGATCGGGTCAGCCATAGTCAAACGACTAAAATAATTTTTTCATGCTCGAGTTTCACTAGCGTTACCAAGGTGGATTGGCACCATTAAGTTGATAGATGCATATCCGACCAGACTCCACGTTACATTGACGAACCCATGCCAAGGGTAACAATGAAGTATCATCGATGAAGGATTTTCCGATCGTTTGTGTCGGCGGATCTGCTGGCGGACTTGACGCCTACAAGCGGCTTTTGAAGAATCTGCCAGACGATATGGGCGTGGCAGTTGTTATCGTGAACCACCTGCGCACCGTGTCAACGATGTTGCACAAGATTCTCCCGCGCTATACGACAATGCCTGTAGAGTTGATTTCGGACAGATTGGACATTCGCCCGAATTGCGTGTTCATCATTCCGGAAAAACGCGATCTTCATGTCCTGAACGGGGAGTTTCGCCTAAGATCGATATCAAAGCCGAGGGGATGGCCCGATGTTATCACGGTCTTCCTCCTCTCGCTCGCGGAGAACTGGACCGGCCAACTGATTGCGGTCATCGTTTCAGGATACGATGGTGATGGGGCGGACGCGCTTTGTAGTATTAAAAATGTTGGGGGTATCACGATTGCTCAGAAGCTCGATACAGCTGGTCAGCCTGACATGCCGCAGAGTGCAATAGAAACTGGCTGCATCGATTTTGTGTTATCGCCCGAAGAAATCGCGAAGCAGATTCGTCTGATCGTGGACCAAGCGAGCGGCTGATGCCCCCATAGCTGTCCTGATCTCATGCGTTGGCTGCCGGCTGATTGAACTCCCTGTGCGTTCCAGACAGTTCCTCGATCGCCCATGCGGAGGCAATGCATTCGCATCGCCGATGTCGGCAATCGCTTGGACTCCGTGGTCAAAACGAATAGTGGAGAAATTAACTTTGCGCACACAAGATCAGCAAGAGATGCTAACGACACCCGACAGGATCGCGCCATTGATGTTGAGGGGGTTCTGTTCCCTGAAGGATGACGCACCGCTCAGTGCCTTCAGTTCTTGGCGCGCCACATGCGGAAACGCCCTTGCCCTGTCACTTCGCGGATCAGACCCCGCGTTTCCATCCAAGCGAGGTTTCGCTGGACGGCTGCGCGGCTTGCACCCGTCAGGGCCTCGGCCATCGGCGTAGAGACGAGCGGCCATTCGGTCAGAGCGGCGCGCAAAGCCGGTGGTGTCTTCCCCGAGAGCACGGTCATCTCGGTTTTCGCCCGCGCATCCCAATTCTCGATATCATCGAGGTGTCTCATTGCCGTCAGGCATGCCGTCTCTATTCCATCAAGCCAACGCCCGAGGCGTTCATTCGGCGGACCACCGGCGCGCAGCCCCCCTGCCCCGCCCATAGCTAGCGGTGCGAATATCGCCCCCTTGCCCTCGCTGGCCGCGATCCGCGCGGCCGTGACTGCCGCTTCCATTCGATCGCCCTGCTGTCCGAGGCCCGCGAGGCTCCAGAGGTGAAAACCCATGTCGGCACGGGTGATGGGGTGCAGATCGGCGGCTTGCACCATGAGATCGAGCCAACCGGCCGCGCGATCCGCGAAAGGCTCTGCTTCATCATTCAGGTTCTCGGGGTCACGGCGGTCGAGGAAGGCCGACAGGTCCTGCTCCGGCCCCGGCCCGCCCGTCAGCCGCCGCACCGCCCATCCGACACGTGCCAGCGCTGCTGTGTCGTCTTGGACACCGGAAAGGCGCAGGGCGATCCACAGCGCTAGCCGGTCCGGGCCGACCCTGTCGCCAACGAACCAACTCAGATCAGCCGCCTCGATCAGGGCGAGCCTGTGCCGCCAGCCCTCTGGCCCGCGCTTCAGCCGTTCGTCAAGCGCGCCGAGACGGCCCGCGACGCGAGCGAGCCGCGCGGCATGGCCCGCCTCGGCCCTCCGCCAGTCATTGAGAACCGTAGTCTCGCGTGGTTCTGTGCGTGGCCCGGACGGCAGATCATCGGGCTCCTCTTCGATCGGACCGGGCAGGAACCACAGATCGTTTTCTGATGTGGCTTCGACCTCTTCGACGCCGGCGAGAGGTTCGTTAAAATCATCACGCACCGAAGATGCCGAGGGCTTCATATGTGCAAAATACGATCATTTTGCATTTTACCCAAGGGTTTTGTCGAAGTGCACCTGCGCATCTTATATAGCACGCGCGCGCCACGGCCTGCGAGACCTCTCGGATAGCGCTCAGCCTATGGAAACCAAGGGCATTCTTCTGAACAGCGCCACAGAGAGCGCCCTTGCATTCGTTTACAATCGGTCGTTTACTCCTGACATCCGCAATTGCAATAAGGCCCCGTGCCCCGTGCCACTCATCGGATATGCGCGTGTTTCCACCGAAGACCAAACCGCCCTGCCCCAGGTCCAAGAGCTGCGCTCGGCGGGCTGTAAGGAAATCGTGGAGGAGCAAGCATCTGGCGGCAGTCGCTCCCGGCCAGTTCTGGCGCGTGTGCTGGATCAGCTGAACGTTGGCGATACGCTCGTCGTGGTTCGGATCGACCGCCTAGCCCGTTCACTCTCTCACCTCTTGGAGATCATTGAGCGGTTGGAGGCGAAAGGCGCACATTTCCGGTCCTTGCAGGATCCAATCGACACGGCGTCGCCTCAGGGCAAATTCACCTTGCAGGTTCTGGGCGCAGCCGCCGAGTTTGAACGGGCTTTGATACGCGAGCGAACCAAGGCCGGGTTGCGATCTGCGAAGGCAGAAGGGCGGGTTGGCGGCAACCCAGGCCTAAAGGCGGGCGACCCCGTGGCAATCCGCAAGGCAAGGGCCGCGCGAGTGGAAAGCCATTTCCATAAACTGAACGCAAATGCCGACCAATGGGTGCCAGAGGTGCGCCGTCTGAGACCGGGCCTGCCTTGGGAAGACGTGCTGCGCATCGTCAATTCAGGTCTGCCGAGCGAGGCGCAGCCTTGGTCCCTGCCCCGCCTGATCCGTGCTGCCAAAACCTTCGTCCGCGAAGGCCTGCTGCCAGACACTATCCTTTCCCGTGCCACCGCATCCGACAAGGATGATCGCCTGCCCGCCATCGTCGCGGGCATCAAAGGCGCAGATCCCAAGATGACTCTTCAAGCCATCTGCGACCGGCTAGAGACCATGCGCGAACGGACACCTAGGGGCCGCAGCAAGTGGGAGCCGTCATCGGTCAAGATGATCTTGGAGCGGGCGAAGAAGTTGGGACTGTTGTAGTAGGTAACGCTTTTCGGTGCCCATTAGGCCAAAAGGCATTCTACCGACGGGCTCAGACAAAGAATCGCTTGCGATGCTCACGCGAACACGATTGCCGTGGCCAGGTCTGCTACAGCGTTACTGAGCCTGGTCAGAGATTTTCCGAGCATCACGCGTGGGTTCAAGGGCGTCGGGTCCTGTGGATAAGTCTAGAGACATTTTCTATAATCTTTACAATGTCCTACAACCAATCTTTAACAGGTCACTTTAGCCTTTTCGCATCATATGGTGCCATGGTCGGCAGAAAGCACAAGATAGCTGCACAAGATTTGCCTTGAGTTTCTTCCTGACGGGCGTCATATCTGTAACGCGAAAACTAAGAAAACGACGTCCACTGCGTTCCTGCTGGCACTGATCGACTGCAGATCACGGGTAACGCTGAAGAGATGTCTCGAGACAGGCGAATGATGATGCACCAAGTGTTGCATGACAAGCTCAAGGCAGACGCAGAGCGGCTTTCTGAAGCCCTTGAACATATGTCGAAGCTTTTTCTGGCACCGAAGGAAGAAAAGACGCTCCGCGCCTTCACAAGCGCAGAGGTCGGAGAGTTGTTGCGGGTGAGCGACGGCTATCTGCGCAAGGCGCATTTTGACGGCAGAATTCCAGAAGTCGAACAGGGACCGGGTAACAAGCGCCTTTATTCCGCCGAGAACATCCTCCAGATCCGCAATATTCTGGCTCAGAATGCAAAGGATCCGTTTCAGTTCCTTCCCGGTCGGCGACAAGATGACAAGCTTCAGATCTGGTCAACCGTCAACTTCAAGGGCGGATCCAGCAAAACTACGACCACCGTGACCCTCGGGATGCGGCTCGCCCTGCGTGGATACCGTGTGTGTTTGGTCGATGCAGACCCTCAAGCCTCACTGACTACCTTCTTTGGATACCAGCCAGAGATCGACTTCCGCCACGGCGGCACGCTGTATGATGCAATTCGCTACAACGATGGCGAAACGTCCCGGGTGCCTATCGTGGACGTTTTGCGCAAGACCTACTTCCCGAACCTGGATCTAGTGCCCGGCGGGATCATGCTCTCGGAATTCGAAACCGAAACTCCAACCGCGCTGAGCCGCGGCGAACAACCCGTCTTCTTCAATCGGATCCGCGACTCACTACGACAGGTTGAAGACGATTATGACATCGTTTTAATCGACTGCCCGCCACAGCTTGGCTATCTGACGATGGCGGCGGTCTGTGCATCGACGTCGCTTCTCATGACCATCATACCTGAGCGTGTCGACCTGGCATCGGCCAGCCAGTTCCTGACGATGGCGTCGGGCGTGTTGGAAGTCCTCTACTCGAACGGTGGCATCGGCGCGTATGACAATTTCGCCTACCTCCTGACGCGCTTCGACACCGCTATCAGCACGCAGCAGGACTTGTCTGAATGGCTCAGGCAATTGCTAGGCGACAGTGTGATCAAGACGCCCTTCGTGAAGTCTTCGGCGGTTAGCGAGGCCGGCCTTTCGCAGAAGACAATATTTGAAGTGGACCTCGCTACGACCAAGAACCGAAAGACTTATGAGCGAGCCCTAGAGTCGGTGATGAGCTTTTCAAATGACATTGAAAAGATGATCCAGTCAGCATGGGGTCGAGGGGGCACAAATGAAGCGTGATCTTCTTGCCAAGAGCCTAGCACAAATGGGCTCAAAGCCTTTGATTGCTGCCGAGGCCGGGTCGAAGGTGGACGAAAGCTCGCCTCGTTCCCTGAAGAGCATGTCAGATGTCCTTTCTCAGGTCTCGGCGCAGGCGGCCCAGGACGTGGATGTCAATGAGATCGGCGATTCTGAGATCGCGGATCGTTTTGACGTATCAGAAGGGCTTGATGATCTGATCGAGTCCATCAGGACATCAGGACAACAGCTCCCTGCCCTGCTCCGTTATCGCCGCGGCCCTGGCCCTCGCTATGAGGTGGTTTACGGACGCCGCAGAATTGCCGCGTGCCGAGTGCTTGGGATCAAGGTCAAGGCTTATGTCAAGGAAATGGACCACCGCGAGGCTCTTGTCTCGCAGGCCCTGGAAAACTCTGCGCGCTTAGAGCGCAGCTTCATCGAACAAGCCATTTTCGCCACCAAGCTGGAGGACCAGGGCTTCACCCGGGCCGAGATCGGCGATGTGCTAGCTGTCGACAAGGGAACGCTAAGCAAGCTGATTGGCGTTGCCCGAGACGTGCCCGACGCAGTGATCTACAAAATTGGCGCCGCGCATGAAGCAGGCCGTCGCCCATGGCTGGAACTGCGTCGTCTGGTCAAAACGGAAAACGCCCCTTCAGACAGTTCTGTCCTCTTGCTTGTTCCTGAAGAAGGCACTGCGGCCGAGAAGCTCAGCGCTGTCATCGATGCGCTACAGAAGGTCGCGGATGCACAGCAGAATGCAGCGGAGTCTGCCGCCAAGGGCCCCTCTCCTGCCCCCCTCAAACAAATGCCCGCAACTTCGGTGGCTTTCAGGTCCAAAGGCCAGCGTCTATTGATCGAGGTTTCCGACAAAAAGGAGCGCGGGTTCATCAACTTCGTGGAGGAACAGCTTGAGCGCCTCTACAAGGAGTGGAAAGAAAAATCATGAAGCTGAAACGGTTAAGTGATTGATCTTTATAGGGTTGGCCATGGTCAACCCTGATCAAACAGACAAGAAACAATCAAAAAGGAGGCAGACGTAGCGCAAAAAGAAACCCCCCGAAGGCGGTGAAGCACTCCAGAGGGTCCCGATTTACTCGCAATCTATTGGTACCCAAAAAATCGAATCACTGCAACACCGATTTCGGTGACCGGTATCCTTTTGCTGTCTGAAAACAGATGGAACAAGAAGCAGTCACGACCATCGAGGTCGAGGCACAGTTGAGTTGTGCGCCTTCAATCTTCGATTCTTTCGCCGGTATTGGCACGATCGAACAGCAGCCAAACTTCGCACCTGTAACGCGGCGCGCGCTCATGGCGGCCGTCAACACCACAAGTCGCGCACTCGGCCTGCGACCGTCTTCAGTCGTTGTGCTTGACGCACTCTTGAGCTGCCTTCCCTGCAACGATCCGAAAACCGGGAATGACAGCCCAATCACGCCACTAACCCTGCTGACCGTGTTCGCTTGCAACGACACTTTATGTTTTCGCGCGAAAGGCATAACAGACAGGCAACTTCGGCGGCACCTTGAGAAACTTGAAGCTGCGAATCTGATCCAACGGCGTGACAGCTCCAACGGCAAACGATTCCCAATTATGCGCAACGGTAAAGTCATCGGCGCGTTTGGCATCGACCTGTCTCCCCTGCTCGTACGGTCTGGCGAAATCCTTGCACTATCTCAGAAACATCGTCAGGAAGCCGACGAACTTCGAGGCATGAAAGCCTACATCCAAAAACTGCGTGGTGAATGTCTCTCCCTTTGCCTGCAAGGCGAGGTCCTAGAGTTCGTCGAAGCTGCCCGCAACTTTATGCGTCGAACCGCAGTAACAGTACTTCAGGCAAGCATCGTCATCAGCAGACTTAAATGCATCCTGCAGAGTAAGGTAGTCACTCCAAGCATACCGCATCTCGAAGAGTTGGCCACGGCCAACAATCCAGAAAACGAACAACGCCAAGAAAAAGCGCCGTCTTCTAACTCAAACAAACCGACCGCCTCAGACGGACAAAATGTCCGGCACAAAGAGACTCAAAAATCATATACAAAAAAAATCTTCCCGCGCACGATGACAGAGCTGTGGGCTTGCTTGACCGAAATTCCGGCCTTTTATCCAGACTACCCCACCACAGAACACGGCCTCCTACAGCTGCTATTTGAATTTGGTAAGATGCTGAGAATAGACAGCGCTCTGTTGGGTAGGGCGGTGTCAGTGCTTGGCCTAGCAGAAGCGATTCAGGTGACAGATCAAATGGCCTGCAAGATCGACCAGGTCAAAAGCCCTGACAACTACCTATCGAGAATCCTAGCCGGTTGCGCCAAGACAAGAGTTGGCCATGGCCAACTTTGCGTTGGTACATAAATCATCCAACTGAAACGCGCTGCCCTGCCGGTCTGTCGTTGGCACCTTTGTCCAGTACGAAAGTGAGACAATGGTTGGTTTGAGGGTGACGGGAAGTGAGATCGGGAGAGTGGCTCCCGGCGCCCGTCGTGGAGAAAACCTGATGGCCCAAGTTGCCCAGAAGATCACCCTGACGTCCTCACGGGACATCCCCTTTGAAAAGCTGGTGCTGAGCCAGTCCAACGTCCGGCGTATCAAGGCCGGGGTGTCGGTTGAAGAGTTGGCCGAGGACATCGCCCGTCGCGGCTTGTTGCAAGGCCTCAGCGTGCGGCCTGTGTTGGATGCCGATGGCGTCGAGACCGGCAAATTCGAGATCCCTGCTGGCGGTCGACGCTTTCAGGCACTGGCACTTTTGGTGAAGCAGAAGCGCTTGGCAAAGACTGCCCCTGTACCTTGTGTGTTGCGTGATGTGACATCAGATATTCTGGCCGAGGACGACTCCCTGGCTGAGAACATGCAGCGCGTTGCCTTGCATCCGCTCGATCAGTTCCGTGCCTTTGCTGCCTTGCGGGAGAAGGGTCAGGGCGAGGAGGCAATCGCTGCGGCCTTCTTCGTGACGCCGCAGATCGTGAAGCAGCGCTTGAAACTCGCGTCCGTGGCCCCTGCCCTGCTCGATGTCTATGCCGAGGATGGCATGACGCTGGAACAGCTGATGTCATTCACGGTGAACCCCGATCACGCGCGCCAGGTGCAGGTCTGGGACGCAGTGAAGAATTCCTGGAACAAGGAACCCTATTCCATCCGTCGCATGTTGACCGAAACTTCTGTGCGGGCCTCAGATCGGCGTGCGGTGTTTGTCGGCATCGAGGCCTATGAGGCGGCGGGTGGAGTTGTCCTGCGTGATCTCTTCCAAGGCGATGATGGCGGCTGGTTGGAGGACCCTGCCCTGCTCGACCGTTTGGTGGCAGACAAGCTGCAGTCCGAGGCGCAAGCAATCGCCGCTGAGGGTTGGAAGTGGATCGAGGTGTCAACCGACCTGCCCTACGGCTACAGCCACGGTCTGCGGCGTCTGATTGGCGATCCCTCACCGCTGAGCGCTGATGAAGCTGGAGAGCATGCCAAGCTGCTCGCGGAGTATCGCGCACTTGAAGAGGAATACTCTGGCCAGGACGAATACCCCGAGGAGATCGACACCCGGCTTGGCGAGTTGGAAGCTGCCATGGAAGCATTCGAGCAGCGTCCGCTGATATTCGATGCGGCAGACGTTTGTCGCGCTGGCGTCTTCGTAACGCTGGATCGAGACGGCAACCTGGTTTTCTATCGCGGCTTTGTCCGGCCGGAGGATGAGCTTCGCGAAGAGACCGTGGCCAACTGCGGCGATGAACTGGGCGGGGAAGGGCAGGGGGCTGATGGCAGTGTCTCCGCCTATCAGCTTCCCGCTGGCACGTCTGCGGCCACCGTCATCACTTCTGGAGGCCAGCCGTTCAGTGCCGGTCTTCCAGACGACGAAGATGATGGCGCGTTGAAGCCATTGCCTGAGCGCTTGGTCATGGAGCTGACCGCCCATCGGACCCTCGCGTTGCGCGAGGCGATTGGGCGTTCTCCCGACGTCGCCCTGACCCTTCTGCTGATGAAGCTGGTCAATGACACCTTCCGCAGTTCCGCCGCATCGGGAAGTTGCTTGGAGGCTTCTGTGCGCACTGTCTACATGTCGGCTCAGGCCCCCGATCTGAAGGACAGTCCGGTGGCCAAGGCCGTGGACGATCGTCATTCTGCCTGGGAGGCCGATCTGCCGCTGGGCGACGATGCCGTGCTTTGGGACTATCTCTCGTCCCTCGATCAGGCCAGCCAATTGGCCTTGTTGGCGCATTGCCTGAGCTTCGGGATCAATGCGCTGCATGAGAAGGTCAACCCTTACGGCGCGGGCATCTCGGCCAGCGGGTTGGCCCGGCGCATGGCGCAGTCGGACATCGCGGCCCAAGCCGTCGATCTCGACATGGTCGCGGCTGGCTGGGAGCCGACAGCGGACAACTACCTGAACCGGGTTTCCAAAGCGCACATCCTTGAGGCCGTGCGTGATGCGAAGGGGGAGGGCACCGCGCAGCTGCTGGATCATCTGAAGAAGGGTGAGATGGCGACGGAAGCCGAGCGTTTGCTCAAGGGCAGCGGTTGGTTGCCGGGGGTTCTGCGGCGCAGTGATCTTACCGCTCTGGACGGGGATGCCGCTGCAGAAGGGCAGGGGGCTTTGAGTGAAGAAGCCATGGGCGCTGCTGACATTGACGTTGAGATCGACTTGCCCGCCTTCCTGATGGCCGATCATCCCGTGGAAAGCACCGCGATGATGGCTGCGGAATGATCTAAGCCTCCGAGGGTGAAACCCGCCCTTATTCATCATAAAACACAACAATATCAATACGATGAATGAGAATTCTCGCATTCAGGATGAGGAAACATGTCCGCAACCAAGATAATCGACACAGCGCCCTTGGGCGCGCTCATTCGTTACACTGACGGCAGTCCCAAACCGCCTGCACGCTTCACCAAAAAGCTGGCGGCGTGGGAAAGGTCCAACGGTGTTGGCCGTCTGGTAAAGAAGGAACCGCCGCGGCCTTATCCAACCTGGACGGCTCCGGCGTCCTTTACGCTGCATGAGGGGAACTTCTCCTCGGACGGGGTCATCCTCGTTACCATCATGCGCAGCCATTCGGCCGACAGCCAGCTCAATTTTGAGGTGGTCGAGGAGCCCAAGGTGGGGCAGGTCCGCGTGCTTCTGGATTTCGGGGGCAGCACAGAGCTTTTGCACTTGGCGGTATCGGTCAATGCCGCGGAGCTTTGGATTGCCAAGGAGGGCTATCGTAACGGACGGCTGCAGGTCGTCGGCACCGAAGGCGATAGGGCAGGGGAGGCGGGTATCGCCGCCTGAGCCTTTCCAGAGACCAAGGGGCCCGTCGCATGCGGGCCTCTCATCCAGCACCACCCTGCCCCGCGCATCTGCGCGGGGCACCAAAGGCTCCATCCCCAGTAATGCCTCGGTCAACTAAGAGTCTGCAAGGCTGGCGGGGTGAGCATCAGCGGGACAATTCGGCTCCTTGTGTCAAAGTACCATGCCCCGCTTGCCAGTCCCTTCCTTGGCCAAAATCCAGTCTTCGAGATCAAGCCACAAGGGCTCGGACTACGGGGCAAGCCCGTGCCGCCGGCCGGATTCGGGGCAAGCCCGAACGCACCCGGTGATGTCAGCCCGTCTTTGGGCCTGCGGGTTCCTGTCAGCGCGGGGGATGGTCCCTCGCCTCCCAGCAGGAGCCAAAACAGATGTCCCGCAAAGATGCACACGCCTTCGCCGCCAGCCTCGCAGCCACGCTCATGGTCTCCATCGTGGTCTTTCAGGCAGGGGATGGAACCTATGGTGCCGTCCCCGCCGATGAAATCGACGGGGACGAGGTTCAAGTGGTCGCTGAGGTCGACCCGTGGGCATAATGCCCACGGTCTTTGCCGAGGGCTCGGCATCGGGGCGGGAGCCCCGATCTGGGCCGTTCGGCTTTCAGACGTCTCGGTGGCCCGGAAATCTGAGCCGACGCGGAGGTCGGCACGTCCGCCTAAGGAGCCGACCGCCCGGTGTCGGGCTTACGGTCCGCCCGACACGTCGAGGAAGAGTTTCACCAGGGCGACGTTGATGAAGTAGTTGTGCTTTCCAGAGCGGTGCTTTTCGACAAAGCCGTGCTCGGCCAAGGTGTCGAGATACTTCGCGGCCGTCTGCCGACTGACATCCAGATCATTCTGCAGATATTCGATCCGGGTGTAGGGGTGGCGAAACAGGTTGTTCAGAAGTTCCTGGCTATATATCTTCGGCAAGTCATCCCGTAGCCGATGCTTCACGTCCGCCATTTGCTGTCGGATGCCGGTGACGATCTCGACGGATGTGGCAGAAGTCTCTGCAACGGCCTCCAGCATGTAGATGATCCAGGATTCCCAATCGCCCGTGTCGCGCACCGCCTGAAGGTGCCTGTAGTAGGCCGCTTTGTTACGGGTGATAAACCGTGACAGGTAGAGTACTGGGATGTCGAGCAACCCCGTTCTGGTCAGATAAAGTACGTTCAGGATGCGCCCGATCCGTCCGTTCCCATCCGGAAACGGGTGGATGCTTTCGAACTGATGATGGATCAAAGCCATCTTGATGAGCGGATCGAGATCGCTGAGTTCATCGTCGTTGATGAACCGTTCGAGCGCCGTCATGTGGCGGACAATTTCGTGCGCATCCTGGGGGGGGACGAAGACGATCTCCCCTGTTTGCTCGTTCTTCAGGGCCGTTCCCGGGGTCGCTCGAAACCCGTCGCTACGGCCCTTCAGCAAGCGGAACATATCGATCAGGGCCGAATTTGGGATGAGGCCGCCGGTTTCGCCCAAGCGTGCGTATCCAAGACGCAAGGCGTCGCGATAAAGAGCCACTTCCTTTGCCGCAGGGGACTGCGGATCGTCAGGAAAAACGTCCGCCTGAAACAGTTCGTCCTGTGTCGTGACGATGTTTTCGACTTCCGACGAAGCCTTGGCTTCCTGAAGAGCCAGCGTGTCGATCAGGATCCCTTGGTTCGGAATGGTCTTGGCCTGACCCTTCAGGTCTGCAAGCGCGCGGCTGGCTCGAGCGAGCGCCTTCAGTACCGGAACGGTTTCGATCTCGGCCTCTGGAGGCAGGGCGGGAATGGCATAGGTCGGCTTTAACATGTTCCCTGCGTCGTGTTAAGAAAAACACGTTCTTCTAACATGATCAGGCAGTCATGTCAGCAGAAACCGGTTTCCTTAACTTGACGATGCTTCGCCCGGGCGGTTCACCCAAGTCCGTCAGACCGCCAGATCGTCGGCGGACTTGCCAGCGGCCAGCGCTTCCACGAACCACTGCGGTTTCCGGCCACGGCCTGACCAGGTGAGAGCGGCGTACTCGGGGTGTCGGTATTTCGCCACGGCTGGCGCACGGGTGGTTTTCACCTCGACACCGATCAGGTCGGCAAGGGAGTAGCCCATCTCCTTAGCGATGGCTTCCAGCTTGGCGCGGACTTCGGCCTTGTGCCGGTCCTCATAGGTGAAAACCGCCTTGGCGAGGTCCTTCTGCAATTGCCGCAGTTCCTTGAGCGACATCGCCTCGAGATTGAAATCAGCCATTGGGCCCTCGTGTCCTTAACAATGCATCCGGGATAGCCGTCCGGTCGCAGTATCGCAACTCCCATGGAGGTCGCTGCGATAGGGCAGGGGTTTGGATTTGGCCTGGGTCGCTGGGTCAACTCTCTTGCATACGCTTCAGCCCTGTTGCCTTGGCAGGCCGAGTTCTGCGGGAGCCTCAGGTCGCCCCCATCCCCGGTGCCATCCCTTCGACTGACAATCCCCTAAGCCTGTTCGGCCTCTGCGCGCAACCCCGCGTCAGTCCGGGCCGTGTTGCCCCTTCGGGGCTGCCCGCTCCACCCCGGCCCTCTGGAGGTTTCCGGTCGCCGTTCGGTCTCCCGTGCACGCCTCAGCCGACAGGCTTTTTTCGGGTCTTGTCGAAGGGACGGTCCCAGGGACAGGAAACACAGGAGCTTACCATGCAGAACATCGTCATCCTCGCCGGCAACATCGGTCAAAAGCCCGAAGTTCGCTCGACCCAAAGCGGCACCAAGATCACCAACTTCACCCTCGCCACCTCGCGGCCGCGCCTCTCGGAAGGTCGCGTGATGCGCGACGAGAACGGCTACCGGGTCATGGACACCGAATGGCACCGCATCACCTGCTTCAACGGTCTCGGCAAGACAGTCGCAGAGCATTGCGAAAAGGGCATGAAGGTCATGGTCCACGGCCGTATCCACTACACCAAATGGACCGAAGCAACCGGCGTTGATCGCTACGGCTGTGAGATCATCGCCGAGAAGGTCGACTTCCTGAGCCGCCCGAAGTCGGCCGAGAACGAAAACCCTGAGCTGGTCGACCGCGAGGACGAAATCCCGTTCTGAAAGAACGGGGTCTCCACCAAGGGCCCGGCGGGGAAACCCGCCGGGATCGGTCGGTCTCGGTCCCAGCCGGCCATCCAACATGAGCTTGGGATGCTGCGCCTGCAGCCCGCATTGCCGACATTCGCTATAAGTGCGAAAAACTGGAAGAGACGAACTTACAGCCTTCATGCAAAGCAGTCACTCGTTCTCCGAGCACCGGACGGCTCTCAGAACACCCCCGCCACGTCATACATCACCGGCTCGAAACTTGTGGCAAGCCCTGCAATCTCGCGGTTCCGTGCTCGCATTTCTTCACTACGAAGCATCGCCTGAAAGTCCTCACGTTTCGCCCATTGTGAATAGTTTGCTATCCGCGTCTGCGCGTCGTTAACGTGCAAACCCGCGGCGATGAAGCCGGGCTGTTGAGAGATGAAATCGCGATAGGCTCCCTGCAACTTGTCCATTAGATCAGCGCAGGTGCCTGGGGAGCATTCGAACGTGGTGATGACGGTCTGGCATGCGGGAGTTGTATCAATCTTGACCATTGGGTCCTCCTTCCTTGCAGTATAGCAGTTATCGCACCATCTTGCGCGGCTGCATGTTTGCTCGGCGTAGATCCAACGGTTTTGAGACAATGAATGGGCACGGAGTCTGGATAGAATAGGATTGCTTGCGGACCTTGGAGGCAGCGAAGCGTCTTGATTGCGGGTTCCAAGTGTCAAAGGCAATCGCGGCCCTGACCGGCCATTAAGCGGTCCTGCCACGCCGCAGTGCAGCTTTCACAGACCTGCCGTTCGTGCATACTGCAGCAATTCCATCGAAGAGATGACAACACACGCGACAAGCAATTTGGATGAATCGAGGAATGGCTGTACGTTATGCCCCGAATGATCGCATTTCGTAATAGTGCTGCCGTCACCAAGAGTACATGTCCTTTTGTGGGAAAGGGAAACAATGACATCTCCCTCACTCAGAATCTGCTCGATCTGGCATTGCATTGCGCTTGTGCTGGTCAACCTTTTCCTATTGGCCCCCAGTGCATCTGCTCAGGATGCTTCGATCGTTAGCCAGACTTGGCGGTATTTCCTAGATCGTTGCGGCCTCGCGTATTCTGACCCGCAGCGGTATGTCGACGAAATTGCCGCCGGGCGCGCGCCGTCGGCGGGAAATGTTGCACTTAGCCCCGACGGCCAGATCCTTTTGGCTGGCACCACTGGGAACGTTCTACACGACACCTATACAGTCGCCGTGACCGGAAACCGCCGAGTACAAAGCTGTTATGTGATGGGCCTCTTCGACGGCAGCCCAGAGTCTTCGGCACAGATGAACGCAGCGTTCCTTCGAGAAATATCTAAGCAGACTGACTGGGTGCTGTCTGGTGGGTTGACCTCGGAAAACGACGGCTTCCCAGGGGTGGACAGTGATGCATATCGCTATGCCGTGCTCGGCCCTCTGCCTGATCCGATCGTGGTCAAGGTGATCATCGGCCTCTGGGTGGTCGAGATATTCTCCATTCATATTGATACGGGGAATGGCTGAATGGGCTCGACGAAGTATCGTTGCTCGCGTTCGGCGGACCTGGATTCCTTGATGAATTGCCTTGGTACGACCCATCATCGTTGGTTTTCCAAGAAAGCAAACTGCGCCGCGTCGGGGTGCATCGGCCCTGCCATGACAGCGCCGGTCCGCTGGATTTCCCTATTTTGGATTTGTTCCGCAGTATGTTTTTCGGCACATGCCGGATATGCGCAGGATGCTTCCAAAATGGGCCAAACTTGGCAGCACTTCCTCGTTCAATGCGGGCTCGCTTACTCCGATCCTCAAAGATATCTGCGCTCAACCGCAGACGAGCGAGGACCTTCCTCCAGTTTTGTTGGAAGCACCGCCGACGGGCAGATGGTTTGGGGAGGTAGGAGCGGCGATTTCAACAGTGATGGGTACGGCGTGATCGTGGTTGGGAACCGCCGATTGCAGAGCTGCGAAGCATATGGATTGCTTGACGGCAATGTGGCAACCTCGGCCGCTGTGAATGAAGCGTTCCTGCAGGATCTGACTGCAAGACCCGGGGTGGTGTTTTCTGGTGGCGCGATGCCCGAAACTAAGCTTGGCGCAGGAGGAGGAGCGGTGATTGGGGTTGGGACGTACCGGTATGTTGTGCTCGGCGCTCTACCTGACCAGATACTCGCTGAGGTCACCATCACACCGTGGCAGATGGAAATCTACTCCACTCACAGCGACGGCGGGCCGTAGGAAATCTGTCATAGGGACAAGCGTTGCGTCACCCCGTGTGAACCAAACTGCCGACAAGGTGTAGACTGGCACCTTACAGCTTGATTTCGAAACCGACCGCGCCTGAAGCTGGTGCGGTGACCGCCGCCTCTTCATTTTCAGCGGCGAAACCACCCACTTCGGCCGGGTTGCTGATGACAACATGCAGGCCACCAAGAAGCCCATCCGCATCGACATCGAGCATTGCGAACGTGACTTCCCCAAGGGCCATGCATTGCGACAACGGCATGAGCATCTGGTCGAAATCCAACGGATCGATGTTCGGAGGAAGCCATGGGTCTCCTGTCTCGGTGAACCATTCCGGTTGTTGACCGGCGGGGCCCCCGGAGCTTTTTCTTCGCCGTGCGAGGTTCGTCAGCACTTCGGTCTGCGCATAAGAAGCCAGAAGTTGTCGAATGCAGGCGGACAGTGCCTGATCGGTTCCCGCGGTCATATTTCCTTCAGCATCCTTGCTGTCGGCCCAGATCAGGCGGGCACCCGGCTTGGTATGGTCTGTCTGGGGCCTACCGTACTTTGCGATCAGTTGGTCAATGACCGAGGCAGGAAGAGGCCCGGCACCAGGTTTGAAACCCTGGCTTCTCACGATGGTCGTAACCGTTTCGCCCGACGCCGGCGGTTCTGAATAAAGTGCAACGATCATCATCTGTTCCGGCGCATGGAGCAACGTCGCATGCGAGAAACTCTGCCATCTCGGCTGGGGCTGCCGTTTAGATCTGAGTTCTGCCGTGGCGTGATAGCGTTGAGTCTCCCCCATCTGCTCTTCCAAAAGTTCGACCGCTTCATCCAGTGATTGACCGAGCCGGACCCCGAGCACGTCACGTTGCGAGGCAGTTTGCGGCCGTGGGTCAGGCGGCATTGCAACCGCCTCCGGCATGACGGTCGAAGCTGCGGCTTCTGCCGAGATGTGTTGCAAATCATATATGTGTAAGACATCGGCCGGATCGCGCAAACGCGCAGACGCCGACGGCTTGATCAGCTCCGCCTCAAGCACGCTCACGTCAAGACGGTATCTTCCGGATTCGGGCCGGCCGTCTCTCGCCTTCAACAACGCACGAATCTTTGCGGTTTTACTGGGATTTGCCACTGTCCAGGCGAGGGCCGCCTCGCGGTCCAAGGCAAGATCGAACACCCCTTGATCCAGATTAAAAACCAGCCTGTTTGCAGGCACATCCGGAAATCTCAGACCTTCCAATGTTCCGAGTGTCACGTTGCGTGCGGAAAATCGGCCGGTCGAAAAGTCGTACTCGCCGAACGACACTGTCCCGATCGCCCAAAAACTGTCACTCTGGTCCTGTGACTGCCGTGCCCGGTCGATCACATCTTCGAGCAGGGCCTGACGTTCGAACGCCCCAAGCTTCCGGCCTTCGAACCTCATGATGTCCGGAAAAACCTTCACCGGATCCTGCCCTGACAATTCCAGCGATTTCAATACAATGGCAGCACGATCAGCAATCGGCAGAACCTCCCGACGATCGTCCAACGCGGTACCGCGTAAATCAAAGGTTTCGAGTGTGATGTCGCTATTGCGGGAGTCGGAATTGTCGATGAAACGGCCTTCGAACGGATGCAGCGAAAGCACAAGAGCCGGCTTGCCGGACGGCATCTGAAATGCGTGTACGCCGGTCACGGCGACCTTTGCGGTATAGCCGACGCTCCTCCTGCCATATCGGTCGGCCGGAACCTGACGGCTGAAACTCTGCTTTGTATCGGGCAGCAGACCCACGATCTCTGATATCGGCTCATTGTCATTAATCAGGGATAGGCTGATCAGACGGTCAGCAGGGACGCCAAGGGCATCGGCAAGCTCGGGTATATGATCGCCGCTGTATGCGAAGAACAGGTCGCCCGAACCGGGCTGCTCTGGCGGATATGGGATACGAAAAGGATACTGAGGCTCTATGATTGCCAATGTGTGCTGGGGACTGGCCATCCGGAACCGTTCATCTTGTGGCAGGGGCTGAACATCGCCGGCTGCAGCCAGAAGCTGGGCCCTGACCTGTGCCGAGCCAAGATTCAGTAGGGGGCCGGATGGCATCACCCCTTTCGGCACAATTCTTTCCACAGCTTTTGTCTGTGCTGTAGGCGCTCCGGAAGTGCCGGACGTACGGGAAATGGCGACGTCGACACTTACTTCTGGTGTATCAAGCCGCTTGAGTGGAACTGTGATCGAACCGGGTTCATACAGAAGAATATTGGTGCGCGGACTTAAGGCGGCCGAAACAACTGACTGCGCCTCAGAGCGATGCACGATCAGCGTCAGATCGGTATCATAGGACATGTTGTGCAGATAGGTGCCGGTTGCCGCGATCGCGAAGGCCTCGGCTTCGTCTGGCGAGAACCCGATCTCACTGGGGAATGCAGGCCAGGATCGCACATCTGATTGTGGCAACGGCACACCTTGGATTTCGCCGTTGCATCCGTTCTGAGAAATCGGAAAAGCAGCGGTTTCAAAACGGTACTCGCCCAGATTGACCCTGCAATAGACCCGCAGAGGTATGGGTTGAGGCGGAAGATCCCTTCGCATGACCTCGGTCGCACGCGAGCGGATAGCCTCTACCGCCCGTTGCTTCTCGAAAGGTGTAAGCGCGAAACTACCGTAGAGCGCTTCGTTTCCAAGGCGTTCGATTGCGATCTTTTCGGACGGCGCTAACGGCCTTCCGCGCGCCTCCAGCAAGATGCGCTCGATAAACTCAATATCGGATGCAAACAACATAGAGATCGCGGCATCGTCATTTCTCATGAATCCGTCGTCAAGTGACCACCTGTACGCAGCAATGAGTTTTTCAAGATCCTTCTTCAGATCACGATTTTCGACAAAGGCGCCCCTCTCGGAAAATCCGACGACAGCGGCGACCCGTCCATCGACCTTTACGGCTTGCCCACCAAGATCCACTTGCGCGGGGGCAGTGACAGATGCGTCGACATCCATTTCCGCCACCGTGTTAGCTTCCTGAGAATATTGAACAATACCACAATACTGTAGTAGGTTTTGAATGGCAGAGTTGGAGTTTTGCAATCCGATTTCAATCAAATTGCTCTGCCCGTCAGAAGACAGGCTCAGCCGGGAACCCTCTCTCAATGCGTTCACAACCGGGTGGTTGCCGGAAAGGCTGGAAAACAGAGCATTTTCGGGGGGGGCAACGGCAAAGCTCGATGTAAGATAGGACTGACCATCAATCGAAACGGCAAGGTCAATCGGTCTGGGAGAACCCGGTGCAAGTGTCGCAAGGATGGACGGCGTGACCATCAAGCCAATGTTCCCAGCCGTTACCTCCCGCAATACCACGCTTTGCTGTTCCGAAGTTGCAGTGCGGGGTGCCCCTGCAGCGACACATCGCAGTGCCACTAATGGAGATGGACCGACCATTGCATCAGCAGAGCCAATCAGTTGCGCGGCATCTATCGAAAACCGCCAAGCGGCGTCCTGCGCCGTCGCGCCACCCCCAACGAAAATAAGAACGAAGGTGGCGGCAAGATATTTTTCAAAAAAACACATATTCATAGACAGCCCCGTCTAGAGACTCGATTACGAACTGCAGACGTTCATGATGCGGGAGAAGTTTTCGTCCAGCAACAAGAATTTCGACTCCATGATCGCGTGATCTTGGCAAGTGATTATTTTCGCATGCTTTAAGTGCCGAGCACCTGACGTATGATCTTAACCGACCTTGATGATCCGCTCAGCATAAACATGGACTTGCCCAGTAAAGCTGGAGAGCACCAACTGAGGAGCCAAGAGGTTTTCTATAGGAAACGGAAGCAGGCCGACGGCAGAGTTTAGGCGTGAAGCGGTGCGGCTGGCACTGACCAACGTCAGGACGAGGCGGGAGATCGCGGTGGATTTGGGCATCGGGTATCAAATCTGTCGCGTCGGCTGAGCCAGCAGCGTGATGTCAGCGATACGTCGTCTTCGTGCGGACTGCGCAGCCGAAGCTGGAACTGAACTTGCGCGATTTCAAGTGGCTGCGTTGCAAGAGATTGATTTATGAAATTTTGTCAAATCCGCCGAGGTATGATCATAGCTTGCAGTTCGTAGGCTCAGACCCGCCTGACCAGCAGGTCACGTCCCCCTAACGTGGTCGAGTCCCCGAATGTCGGCTTAACCAGGTTGGCACTGATATCATGCCGCACTGCCGCAGGTCCGCTTTCCGCCCGTTGTGACGATCGCTCGGAGCGGGGCGGGGTCACGTTGACCGCTCCGGTGACGCCGCTCCTGCCCTACGCGGCGCCAGGCCCGAATGACTGGTTCAGGGAAAGCGCGGCTTCGGGCTCTTTAGCTGCAGGGCTTGTAATCCATCAGCGGATTTCCAGATCACCGGCAGTTGTGCCACCAGTCAACGCGTCCACAAACCACTGCGGTCTACGCCCACGACCGGACCAGGTGGCAGCCGGGTTCTCAGGGTGCCGGTATTTCGCCGCTACTGGCGCACGGGCGGTTTTCGTCTCGGTGCCGACGAGTTCGGCGAGGGAATAGCCCAGATCCCGGGCGAAGGCTTCCACCTTGGCGCGGGCTTCCGCCTTCTGCCGATCCTCAAAGGTGGAGATCGCCTTGGCGATGTCCTTCTGCATTTTCTTCAGCTCGCTGAGCGACAGTGCCTCGAGATCGTAATCAGCCATTGGTCCCTCGTGTCCTGAATGTTCCGGTATCGATAGCCCGTCGCGGCAGGGGCCCGCAACTCCCGGCAGGCAAGGGCAGGGGTGGCAGATGCTGGTGATCGTCATTTTCGCCGCCTGCGAGGTGCTGGGCTGGGGGTCAGGCAGTCCCGATGGGCAGGGAGACGAGTTCTGGCATGGGCTCCACTTGCATCTCTGCCTTCTGGTCCATCCCTTCGACTGACAATCCCCTAATCCCGTTCGGTCTCCTGCGCGCAACCCCGCGTCAGTCCGGGCCGTGTTGCCCCTTCGGGGCTGCCCGCTCCACCCCGGTCCTCTGGGGGTTTCCGGCGTCCGTTCCGTCCACCGTGCACGCGTCACCCGACGGGCTTTTTCCGGGTCTTGTCGAAGGGACGGTCCCGAAGACAGGACACAGAAGGAAGCTTACCATGCAGAACATCGTCATCCTCGCCGGCAACATCGGTCAGACCCCCGAAGCCCGCACCACCCAGGGCGGCACCAAGATCACCAACTTCAGCCTCGCCACCTCGCGCCCCCGCCTCTCGGAAGGTCGCGTGATGCGCGACGAAAACGGCTACCGGATCATGGACACCGAATGGCACCGCATCACCTGCTTCAACGGCCTCGGCAAGACGGTCGCGGAGCATTGCGAAAAGGGCATGAAGGTCCTCGTCCACGGCCGCATCCACTACACCAAGTGGACCGACAGCATGGGCAACGACCGCTACGGCTGCGAGATCATCGCCGAGAAGGTCGACTTCCTGAGCCGCCCGAAGTCGGCCGAGAACGAAAACCCCGAGCTGGTCGACCGCGACGACGAGATCCCGTTCTGAACAGAACGGGGTCTCCCCCTTGGGCCCGGCGGGGCAACCCGCCGGGTTCGGGGCGTGCGCACGGCAAGCCGCGCAGCACGGCACCGGCCAAGATTGACACACTTTGCCAATCTATGCCATCTTTCTCGCAAAGGAGATCGCGACCATGGCCACGATGAATGTTTCTTTGCCGGACCCGATGAAGGCCTGGGTCGAGGCCCAGACGCAGGACGGGCGCTACAGCAACGCCAGTGATTATGTGCGCGATCTGATCCGCCGGGACCAGGATCGCCAGCAGGCCATCGTCGAGTTGCAGCAGCTTGTCGATGAGGGCCTTGCAAGCGGCCCGGCAGGACGTTTGGATGTTGAGGCATTTCTTGCCCGCAAGCGGGATCAGAATGCCAGAACCGACGGTCGTTGAATATCGCCTCTCACCGGTCGCGCTGAATGATCTGGACGCGATCTGGGATTATACCGCGCGTACTTGGTCTGTCGGTCAGGCCGAAACCTATATCCGCGGGCTCGCCGCAGACATGGATTTGCTGGTCCAGCACCCCGGGATCGCGCGCGAACGCACCGAACTCCACCCGCCCGTGCGCCTTTACCGCTCTGGGTCGCATCTGATCATCTACCGCATCGAGGCGGAGTTGCTGCAGGTGTTGCGCATCGTGCATGCGCGACAGAACTGGGTCGCCTATCTGAACGAATGATCTGGCGCTTGCGCAGCCCTTCGCGGCGGAGCCAGGGCCGATGAGCGAGAGGATTTGAGCATGAAGGTCGAAGACGAAGAACGCATTGCAGCCAATCTCGCGAAGATCATGGCCATGATCTGCATCCGCAACACGCGGCTGGAGGATTTGCACGCCGGGGTGCAGCCGGTGACGCTGACTGGCGATTATTCGGACGTGAACGTGATCGACGCCACAGGTCAGACCATCCCGTGGCGCACGGTGTCGCATATCGATGATGCGCAGATGGCGGACTTGATGCGGGACATCGTCAACCGCCTGTTCACGTCTCACATGAGGCGGGATAATCCGAGTTTCAGGGATCATCTCGACCGCTGGATGACCGCATCGAACAAATGGGACAACCCGGTTCTCGACACGGCTTTTCTCGACGCAGTTGCCGAACTTGGGGCAGCCCAGAAAGCGTGAGGCGTTTGCCTGCTTGGGTGGGCCCAGGCTCAGCCGAAACGCCCGGTCTGCAACGATGTTCTGTGCATCAGCGATCTGAGAGTCAGAGATGGGTTGGTTGCTTTCGCGACAGGTTGAGGGCTGGGAGAGTGGCTTCCGGCGACTGTCACGGGAGATAGCCGATGGGCGTTGTGGAAGTTTTGGATCCGGTACAGCCGACGCGGGCTGGTGGCTGGAAAGTGGATGTAAGCCGGGGTGAGCGGAACGGGCGGGTGTCGTCCGAATGGTTCAACCGGCCCGATGACGAGCGGTATCTGTCGCTTGATGATCTCTGGGCCAATGTGAAGGGCCGGTCGGAACGCAGCCGCAGCCGCGTGGTGCAAACGGCGGATATCCGGGTCGCGGCTGCGCGCGACAACCCCGAGCGGTTGCATCTGATGCTGCCGAAAGCGCAAGAACCTGTTGCGCCGACGCATTGGGCGTTTGGCCAGCTTGCCAGCATCGTCGGCGCGCCGGCGTCCTACTTGCGGCAACTGCCAGCGCCGCTGGCGGGGATCAACCTGCAATATGGCCTGACCAATCATCGCGCCGAGCAGGTCAAAACCTTCGAGACCGAGGATGGACGCACGGAGTTGCGCGCCGTGACCGGCCCCGACTATGGCCGCATCCACGATTTCGAGCTGGTCGAGGCGGTGCAGCGCATCGCGGGCAATGGCACCGGCGACACGCGCTGGAAGGTGCCGGGCGTGCTCGACTGGTCGACCGGGGTCTACAACCCCGATGTCGAAATCAGCCGCGACACGACCACGCTCTATGCCTCGGACCGCGACGTGTTCCTGTTCCTGGTCGATGATCGTAACCCGATCGAGGCGGGCCGGCTGCCGGATAGTTCCCCCGATCTCTACTTCCGGGGCTTCTACTGCTGGAACTCCGAGGTTGGCGCGAAAACCCTCGGCATGGCGAGCTTCTACCTGCGGGCCGTGTGCCAGAACCGCAACCTCTGGGGCGTCGAGGACTTCCAGGAGATCAAGATCCGCCATTCGAAATACGCCGCCTCCCGCTTTGCCCATGAGGCGGCCCCGGCGCTGACGCGGTTCGCCAATTCCTCGCCGCAGGGGTTCGTGAATGGCATCAAGGCGGCGCGGCAGCAGATCGTGGCGCGGACGGACGAGGACCGGGACGACTTCCTGCGCAAGCGCGGCTTCTCGAAGGCGGAGTCAGGCAAGATCATCGAGAAGGTGCTAATGGAAGAAGGCCGCCCGCCCGAGAGCATCTTCGATTTCGTGCAGGGCATCACGCGGCTTGCTCGTGACAAGACCCAGCAGGATGCGCGGCTCGACATGGAAGGGCGCGCCAAGAAGCTCCTCGACCGGGTCGGCTGACGCTTGGTCCGACAACGCGACCGCCCTCGCGCGCGGCGGTCGCGCACTCCCCTTCCACATGCATGCCACTCGCCCCGCCCCGAGAGGGCAGGGGGTTCCGGCGCGTGCAATTCAGCGAGACGCCCATGACCCCCCAGGAAGAAACCGTCATCCTCGAGGCCCGCGACATCCTCAGCCGCTACCTTAGCCAGAACCCGGTCATCGGCAGCTGGCAGGCGCTGATGGACTATTGCGCGCTCACCGTGCGTGGACCCATCGAACGCTTCCACGTCCTCTATCTCGACCGCAAGAACCGCATCATCGCCGATGAGCTTCTCTCAACCGGCACGGTCGATCATGTTCCGGTCTATCCGCGCGAGGTGATCAAGCGAGCCCTGATGCTGAACGCCAGCGCCCTGATCCTGATCCACAACCACCCTTCGGGCGATCCGACGCCGTCGGAGGCCGATCTCAGCATGACCAAGGAGATCCAGAAAGGCTGCAAGTATCTCGGCCTGACGCTGCATGACCATATCATCGTGGGTGCCGGGACGGAGCTGAGCCTGCGGGCCCTCGGAAAGCTCTGATGGTGCCAGCAGACCTGCCGCCGTCGCCCTTCGAGGAAGAGGGCGGCGGTTCGGTCTTTGACGGATGAGGCGGGGAGAGAGGCTTCCCGCGCCGTCGGAGATTTTCCCATGTTCGACTTGCCCCTGCCCATCCACTCGTCCACTTGCCCGGCGAGGTTCGCGCCGGTCTTTGCGATTGGCGACGCTGATCCCATCCATCCCTTCGCCTTGACCTTATCGCGCCGCACGCCTGCGGATCTGATGTCGGGCTGGGCTGCACCGCTGGTTCTCGCGCGCTTCGCGACGCTGGCCGATGCCATGCTGGGCGCGATCGACCATGCCGAGGGGATGGCCACGAACACCGCGCCCCAGCTTCTGGCGATCTTCGACCGCGACGAGCGCCTCGTGCTGGCCGGGGCCGCCAGCGACTGCGCCGTCGCGTGGTGTCACCCGGTGATGAGCGCCACCGAAGCGCGGGGCGTGGTGACCGAGGCGAGCCATCTGCGCGCGCAGGTGGGCCGCGCATCGGCCTGGGGTGAGCCCGATCTGGCGCAGCGGCTGCGCCACCGCGCCGATCTTCTGGATGCCCGCCTTGTCGACCCGCTCTGGCGCGCCTTCGCCGCCCGGGCGCTGCAGGTCGCGGCGTGAGGCCCGAGAGACAGAGAAGGGCAGGGGGGGATTTGGAGCTTTTCCGGGGGAGAGAGATCGCCCGGCCCGGCTCCGTTCCCTTCCCCTTACCGGAGATACCCGATGAACCTCACTGAACACACCCTCGCGGCACCGATGGCGCCTTCGACCGTCAACATGGCGCAGATCTTCGCAGCGCACGCCGAGCGCGCCGCCCGGATAGAAGCGCTGCGCCCTAGCAACAAGGACCGCCTCTTCGATGGCCTGATGGCTGCCGGCATCACCCATGTCACTGTGACATTCGACGGCGCCGGTGACAGTGGCCAGATCGAAAGCATCGGCGCCTGGTCCGGCGAGATCGCCGTCGACTTCCCCGCGACCGAGATCGAATATGCCGCGCTGACCTGGGATGACCCCGAGGTCGAGATGCGGCAGCTGTCGCTGGAGGATGTCGTCGAGCAGCTCGCCTACGACTTCCTCTCCGACGCCCATGGCGGTTGGGAAAACAACGACGGCGCTTACGGCGAGTTCTGCTTCGACGCTTCCGCCCGCTGCATCCATCTTGAGTTCAACGAGCGGTTTACGTCGTCCGAACTCTTCACCCACGATTTCTGAGGGGGGACAGCGATGGCACATCCCTATCACCACGCCCTCTCTTCGGTGAAGAAATGGGGCGGCACGGTCGAGGATACCTTGGCGGTGCATTCTTGGTTCGATAGTTCGAAAGCCCATTCTTCGGACTTTCGCCACAGAGCCATGTTTCACCATTCGGCTGGAATCTGGCTTTCGGAGACGATCTTTGGGCCAACGATCACGCTCTCGACCGGGCGCATCATCCCGACCCGCTGGGTCGGCGAGCAGCATGTGAAGGAGGACCTCGGCTTTATCCCGAGCTTTGCCGACTGGGTGAAAGCGATCCGGCCCGAGCCATGGATGGGCAGGACCGAGCGGATCGAGGCATTGGTCGATCCGTATCTTGCGCCGCCCGTGGTCGAGGTCAGCTGACATGACCGATCCCGCATACCTGCGCCTTGGCCTGTTGCCGACGGCGTCGCCCTTCACGGTCCTGCGCGCTGCGGTCCGGGCGCTTCACCCCGACACGCGCGCCGTGCGCAGCTTCCGAACGGCGCGCAAACGCTTCTACCGACAGATGCTTTGCGCGCACGCGGCGCGTCAGGCAGCGGGCGATCCGCCATCCGGCTGATCGCTCTGCCTCATCCCTTCATTCCAATCGAGCGCCCGGCCCCTTGGCCCGGGTTTCTCAATCTCAGGAGGTCCCCATGGCGGATTACTTCACCCATTTCTCATGCCTGATCGACGTTGGCACAACCGACAAGGCCGCCCGCGCGCTCGCGCTATTCCAGACCTTACGCGCTGCGGATCCGGACGCCGATGACCCGGAGGTCTCGGGCTTCACTCTTGCGCGCCAGGACGCGCCCGAGGGCAGCGCCCTCTGGATCCATGACGACGAGCACGGCGATGTCGAAGCCGTCATCCGCTTCGTGCTGCGCCTGGCCGAAGACCTCGACCTCACCGGCCTCTGGGGGTTTCAGTACGGTCTGACCTGTTCCCGCCCGCGCCTCGACGGCTTCGGTGGCGGCGCGCATGTCGTCGATCTGGGCGCGCGCAAATCCATCGGTTGGACCAGCACCGAAGAGTGGCTGACCGCCGCGTTGAACGGGGAGGACGCAAATGCCTGAGGTGATCTGCACAACAGTCTACCAGTTTCCTGAACTCTCCGACGTCGCCAAGGACAAGGCCCGCGGCTGGTATCGCGAGCTCGGGCCCCACGACGATTGGTGGGATGCGGTCTACGAGGATTTTGAGCGGATCTGCGATATTTTCGGCGTCCGGCTCAAAACCACCCCCGTGCGGCTGATGGGCGGCGGGACGCGGGCCAAGCCCTGCATCTGGTTCTCCGGGTTCTGGAGCCAGGGGGATGGCGCTTGCTTCGAGGGCTATCTCAGCCACGCCAAGGGTGTGGCCGCGCGTCTCCGGGACTATGCCCCGACGGACGCGGCGCTGCATGGCATCGCCGACCGGCTGCAGTCGATCCAGCGGCGGAACTTCTACCAGCTCGCCGCCGAGATCAGCCACCGCGGTCGCTATTACCACGAATACACCATGTCCGTGGACGTCACCCGCGACAGCCCGACGTGGCAGCCGCCGACCGAGGACGCCGACGAGATCATGGTTGAGGCGATCCGCGATCTCGCCCGCTGGCTCTACCGCCAGCTTCAGGCCGAATACGACCACCTCACCTCGGATGATGCCATCGAGGACGGCATCATCGCCAACGAATATACCTTTACGGAAGGGGGGCGGCGGTTTGGGTGAGCAGAAATGCGGACGAAAGGTTCATTTGATCTTTACATATGGGCCATATGGACTATTTTGAGGGGAATGGAGGACGATATGCACGTCGCAGAGAAAATTCGAGAACCAGTGCAGGTCAACGCCGTCGCTTTGAAGGCCTATGCGCGCGTGGCCGATGCTTGGGGTCTCAGCCTGAAGGAAGCGGCGGGCCTTGCCGACATGTCAGAGAGCACGTGGAAGCGCGCCAAGAAGCCGGACTTCGCGGGGGAACTGACAAAGGACCAACTGCTGCGGCTCAGTGCGGTAATTGGAATTTACAAATCGCTCGAACTCTATTTCTCCGAGCCGCTTGCGCGAGGCTGGTTCACACGACCGAACACAGGTCCGCTCTTTGGTGGCAGCCGACCAGTCGACACCGCCATCGACGGAGGCTTGCCGCAGATCCTCGCGGTGCGGACATATCTTGATGCGTTGCGTGGTGGGGCATGAAGCAGACCGAGGTTTCCGATCGCGGTCTCGTTCGCCTTTTGCCCGCCACCTACCACAAGCCGCCAGCTCTGCGCGGTCTCGTCGATACCGACGACGAGATGGAGATCTTGGCAGAGATCGAGGGCCTAACCAGCGGCCGTCTTCTGGCGGAACGTGGCCGCAACCCGCATCTCGACCCGCGGGAGCTTGCGTGGCAGCGCCGCAGCCGCGACTTGCGCATCTATGGTGACAGTCATGTCAACGCAGCCTTCACCTACACCCGCGCTGGCGGAAACCGCTTCAACACTGAGGAGCGCGGTGCTTGGTACTGCGCATGGGATGTAATGGTTTCCGTCAGTGAGGTGGCCTGGCATCGGACGCGGGAGCTTGGCTTTACGGGCAGCTTCAATGACAGCGCGCGCTATGTGGAAATGCTGGCCGATTTTATCGGGGTGTTCGACGACATGACCGATGAGCCGGATCATCCGGCGTTACATCCAGACCCGGCCGTTGGATATCCCGAGGGGCAAAGCCTAGCCCAACATCTGCGTCGGGCTGGATCGCGGGGCTTGATCTATCCCTCGGTCCGGGCTCCGGCTCCCGGTGGGAATTGCCTGGTCTGCTTTGAACCACACGCCATCCAGAGCGTCCGTCCGGGCGCGTCTTGGGATCTTGTTTGGGATGGGACACCGCATTACTCGATTACGGCTGTCGGCTGACAAGTTACAGCGCATGCTCCCTCTGAGGTCCGAAAAAATGAAATCAGCAAATGGCAACAGCCCTGACATCACAAACTTGAAGCCATGTGACCATCAGGCGTTCTTCGAGGCTTTGGACTCTCCGTCGTCACCGACGGAAGCGCTGCGGATCGCATTTCTCAGGCAGAAGAAATCCCTCGGTGATCCGGACGCCAACACGCCATGCGCTGACTGATACTCCTCACCTGTTTCCGTCGATCCATTTCGACATCAGCCCCTTGTCGCGGAAACACTCATCCGGCACGGCGCGGCGTTTGATGCGGGCGAGACGCTCGGCAAAGGCGACCTGCTTTGAGGTCGGGCGGCTGTCCTGCGCGCCCGGCTTCAGCCTGGCCTGCGCGTCGATCCAGGCGCTGAGCGCGCGCAGGTCTTGCTGAACCTCCCATGGCAAAAGCGTCTGGTTGCGCAGGGCCAGAGCGCGCGCATAGGCGATCTGCTTTGGCGTGGCGGGCAGGGCGTAAGTGGTGCTTTCCATCGGGGGTCTCCCTTCCTAGCTTAGCTCTCAATATAGAACATAACAGGAACAAAAGCAAGCCGCCTGCGCAGGTCATGGGGTTCGAGAGGAAGAGGATGGCCGGGGAGGGTCAGGCCTGAGGGTGCCCGAGAGAGGGTGTCCGGGCCTGATCCTGTCCCTCATTCCGGAGTTCCCCGATGACCCAACTTGCCCCTTTTGCGACCGAGCGCGCGCTTGCGCCTGTTGTCCCCATCTCGTCCCTCGATACGTCGGCTGCGATCTTGAGCGTGGCCGAGGCGCTGCAGCCTGATCTGGCGCAAGGCTTCCAGATCGACGCGCGGCACCTGCGCGTTGAGATGGAGCGCGCCTTTGGCGGCTCTGACGCGACGGGCGCCTGGGACTGGAAGCTGGCCTATGAGGCGGGCGAGGCAGCGCTGGTCCTGTTCCTGCGGAAGTTTGGCCGCGCGCTGTTGGCGCGGGCTGGCTCGCCCGCCGCGTTGCTGCCGATCCTCGCCAAGGTGTCCGGCCTGTTGCCGACCCATACGCGGCGGTCCGAGGAGATGGAGCGTTTCCAGCAGTTCTCGACGCCCTTGCCCATGGGGCTGGCGGCGCTGGCGGCTGCACAGATCACGCCCCGCGATCTTGTGCTGGAGCCCTCGGCCGGGACCGGGCTTCTGGCGATCCTCGCAGAAATCGCGGGTGGCAGTCTCGCGCTGAACGAGCTTGCCGACACCCGCGCCGATCTTCTGCGCCGCCTGTTTCCGGGCCGACCCGTCACGGGCTTTGACGCGGCACAGATCGACGATCATCTGGACGTGGGCTTTCGCCCGAGCGTCATCCTGATGAACCCGCCGTTCTCGGCCGTGGCCAATGTCGACGCCCGCACCACCGAGGCGACAGCGCGGCATCTGCGCTCGGCGCTTGCGCGTCTGGCCCCCGGCGGACGGCTGGTTGCCATCACCGGTGCGGGCTTCGCGCCCGACGCGCCCGCCTGGGCGGAAACCTTCGCCCGCCTGACCGAGACCGCGCATCTGGTCTTTGCGGGTGCCGTGTCGGGTGCGGCCTTCGCCAAGCATGGCACCAGCTTCGAGACGCGGATTTCGGTCTTCGACAAATGTCGTGGTGGCGAGCCGGGCGGCATCACAGCCGATCTGGCGCGCCCGATATCGCCTGATGTCGACAGCCTGCTCTCGCTGATCACTGCCCACGTCCCCCCGCGCCTCGCGCTGGACGCCCGAAGCCCTAGCGCGCACGTCCCCACTTCCCCCTTCCCGGGAAATCCTGCCCGCACCACGCGCACTGCGCCTACCGGCTCTCGCACCACGCCGGCAACACCCCCCAACAACACTGCCGCGCAGATCGAGACCGCAGATCTCGCCTATACCCTGCGCGATGCAACCGAGGACGGGGCCAGCGCGCGCCTGTCGGATGCCATTTATGAGACCTTCCGCCTGCAGGCGATCGACATCCCCGGGGCGGAACCGCACCCGACCAAGCTGGTGCAATCTGCCGCCATGGCCTCGGTCGCGCCCCCGAAACCCAGCTACCGGCCCACGCTGCCCGCCGCTGTCCTGCGTGACGGCCTGCTGTCCGACGCCCAACTTGAGACCGTGATCTACGCCGGCGAGGCGCATTCTGCGCATCTTGCCGGGTCTTGGACCGTCGATGAAACCGGCGATATTGTCTCCGCCGCGCCTGATGATGCCCCTGACGCCATCCGCTTCCGCCGCGGGTTCTTCCTCGGCGATGGCACGGGCGCGGGCAAGGGCCGCCAGTCGGCCGGGATCGTGCTCGACAACTGGGCGCAGGGTCGGCGCAAGGCGCTCTGGATCTCGAAGAGCGACAAGCTGCTGGAGGATGCGCAGCGCGACTGGTTCGCACTTGGGCAGGAACGCTTGCTGGTGACACCGCTGTCGCGCTTTGCGCAAGGCAAGGATATCCCGCTGACCGAGGGCATCCTGTTCACCACCTATGCGACGCTGCGCTCAGAGGAGCGCGGGGCCAGGAAATCCCGTGTCGATCAGATCGTCGACTGGCTGGGGGTGGATTTCGACGGGGTGATCTTGTTTGACGAAAGCCACGCCATGGCCAATGCCGCCGGATCGAAAGGCGAGCGCGGCGATGTCACCGCTTCGCAGCAGGGCAGGGCGGGTCTGCGTTTGCAGCACAGGTTGCCCAATGCCCGCGTGGTCTATGTCTCGGCCACGGGCGCGACCTCGGTGCATAACCTCGCCTACGCGCAACGCCTCGGCCTCTGGGGTGGCGAGGATTTTCCGTTCGCCACGCGCGCGGAGTTCGTCGAGGCGATTGAGGCGGGCGGCGTGGCCGCCATGGAGGTGCTGGCGCGTGATCTGCGCTCCCTTGGTCTCTACACTGCCCGCTCGCTTTCCTATGACGGCGTCGAATACGAGATGCTGGTTCATGCCCTCAGCCCGGAGCAGCGCGGCATCTACGATGCCTATGCCGGGGCCTTCGCCATCATCCACAACAACCTCGCGGCGGCGATGGAGGCCGCGAACATCACTGGTGAATCCGGCGGCACGCTGAACCGCCAGGCCAAATCCGCCGCGCGCTCGGCGTTTGAATCCGCCAAGCAGCGCTTCTTCGGCCATCTGCTCACCTCCATGAAAACCCCCACCCTGATCGCCGCCATCGACACCGATCTTGCCGCAGGCCACGCAGCCGTCATCCAGATCGTCTCCACCGGCGAGGCGCTGATGGAACGCCGCCTGTCGGAGATCCCGACCGACGAGTGGAACGACATCCGCGTCGACATAACGCCGCGCGAGTACGTATTATCCGGAACTCCAGATAGTACGTAATATGCCGCGTCCGCGTTATGCAGAGTGCGTCGCTTCATCTCGTTGATATGATGTTTCATTTCGGGATCTCCACTTGGCATAATCATGATGCCTCTGCTCTCAACCGCAGAAGGACACCCCGACATGACCTCCCCCTCCAACTCCCACCCCGGCAGCGCAGCCGCCGGAAGCGGAGGCATACTTACAGCAGAGCCGTTTGGCCGTTATGGTCGGAGGGAGGGTACAATTTGGCGGAAATCACAGGTGGCGGATAGGAGCGGCACAGCAACAGAATTGGCGAGGGTTCGCGCACGGCTGGCCGAGCTGGATGCGGAACGACGTCCGCTTTTGCAGGAGCTTTCGGCGCTTGAGGCGCAGGAAACCGCAGAAATAGCTGCTCAAGCCAAACGTCCTTCATTTGAAAATGCCCCCGTCACGAACGCATCATCATCAAGCGGAAAGGTAGAGCTGTTCCGCAGCCTGTTTGCTGGCCGCCAGGACGTGTTTCCAGTGCGATGGGAAAACCGCAAGACTGGGCGCGCCGGATATTCGCCCGCCTGCTTCAATGAATGGGTGAGAGGCATCTGCGGGAAACCAACTGTCAAATGCGGGGACTGCAAGCATCAGCGGTTCATTCCTCCCGATGCCGGTGTCATTGAGCGACACCTCCGAGGCGGTGATGGTTATTCGGCTGACTTCGTGGCCGGCGTCTACCCGTTGTTGCGGGACGACACCTGCTGGTTTCTGGCGGCGGATTTTGACAAGGATTCATGGGCGGAAGATGCGGGCGCATTGCTCGAAACCTGCAGAGCAAAAGGAGTGCCTGCGGCGCTTGAACGATCCCGATCGGGCAACGGCGGCCATGTCTGGATCTTCTTCGGGGAACCGGTATCGGCTCGGACAGCCCGTCAGCTTGGATCGGCGCTGATCACGGAGACCATGGAGAGGCGACCGGAGATCGGCTTTGCATCCTATGACCGCCTCTTCCCGAACCAGGATACGATGCCCGTGGGCGGCTTTGGAAACCTGATCGCGCTGCCGCTCCAGCACAGTGCCAGGAGGGTCGGCAATAGCGTCTTCCTCGATCAGGATCTTCAGCCATACGAAGACCAGTGGGCGTATCTGTCGACGCTGCCACGGATGTCCGCGGTGGCGGTGGCCGATCTTGTTGCGGCTGCTGAGGCATCTGGTCAGGTGCTGGCCGTTCGGATGCCGGTTGATGATGAAAACGCTGACGAGCCGTGGAAAATGTCGCCGTCGCGACGCCCGAAGGCAAAGCCTGCGGATGTGGTGGTTCCGCCAAACATCAAGGTTACAGTCGTAGATCAGGTCTATATTGACCGAACCGGGCTGCCCTCTGCGATGATTGCCCAATTGGTACGGGTCGCAGCTTTCCAGAACCCCGAGTTCTATCGGGCGCAGGCGATGCGGCTGCCCACCTTCGGAAAGCCTCGCGTGGTCTCCTGTGCCGAGCTGCACCCGCGCCACGTTGCCTTGCCTCGAGGCTGCTTTGATGAGGCAGTTGAAGTCCTGACCGAACACGGTGCGAAGGCAGAACTGGACGACCAGCGCAGCGATGGAACCCCGCTGCCGAACACGGTTCGGTTCCTTGGTGAGCTTCGGCCGCCGCAACAACGCGCCTTCGAGTCCCTCACCGCGCATGATACTGGCGTGCTTGCCGCGACCACGGCCTTCGGCAAAACCGTCGTCGCGTCGGCCCTGATTGGTCATCGCGGCCGAAATACGCTGGTTCTGGTCCATCGTCGGGAACTTCTCGACCAGTGGGTTGAGCGGCTAAAGACTTTCCTTCAGATCGACCCCAAGCAGATCGGCACAATTGGCGGGGGACGGCGGAAACCGACAGGCATGATCGATGTGGCGCTTATCCAAAGCCTGGTGAGAAACGGCGAGGTCGACGACATCGTGGCTGACTACGGCCAGTTGATCGTCGACGAATGCCACCACCTGTCTGCGGCGAGTTTTGAACTTGTCGCGCGCAGAACGAAGGCGCGCTATGTCGCCGGTTTGTCGGCGACCGTCGCCCGAAAAGACGGGCACCATCCCATCATCTTCATGCAATGCGGCCCCGTACGGCATCAGGTTCATGCCAGATCGCAGGCTGCTGAGAGCGGCATTCGGCATCGGGCGCGCGAGCGCCACACGCGGTTCAAACTGCCTGAAGTGCTTGCCATGGCGGAACGGCCCGCGATGCCCGCGATCTATGCCGCCTTGGCTGAAGATGCCGGTCGAAATGATCAGATCTTTGATGATGTGCTGAAATCTCTTGAGGCGAAGCGGTCACCGATCGTGCTGACCGAGCGCAAAGACCATCTGGATTATCTGCAGCAGCGGTTCTCCAAGTTTGCGAAGAATCTGGTCGTCCTGCGAGGCGGCATGTCGGCGAAAGATCGCAAATCCGCCGCCGCCGCACTGAATGTCCCCCATGATGAGGAACGGCTGATCCTTGCGACAGGACGCTACATCGGGGAGGGGTTTGACGACCCCCGGCTCGACACCTTGTTCCTGACGATGCCAATCGCGTGGAAAGGAACGCTGGCGCAATATGTTGGGCGCTTGCACAGGCAACATGACGGCAAGAAGGACGTTCTGGTCGTGGACTACGTGGACAGTGCCGTTCCTGTACTGGCGAGAATGGCTGCAAAACGGAGGTCTGGATACCGTGCACTTGGCTATGTGATGGAATAGCAGCGCCCCACCCTGCGCGGGACGCTGCTAGTATGTGGGCCGGCAAGATCTCAGGACGGTGCGATGGTCAATGCCGGGTCTTCGTACTCGTCGCGGCCGCAAGGATTGCCATTAGCTTGTCAGACGGCGGCCGGAACTTGCCCGGCTTGATCAGTGGGGCATGATGCGCATCGAGAAGGGCAAGCTTCTCGGTCGGGTCCGCGCGCAAGTACATCTCGGTCGTCTGGAGGCTGGCATGACCCAGCCAAAGGGCGACCTTGCGGACATCACCTGTAGCCTGCAGCGTGTGCATGGCGCAGCTGTGCCGCAGCACATGCGGGGTCACGTGCTTGTCGGCAATCGAAGGGGTCGCGCGTTCCGCCACGACGACATGTTGTCGGAGCCGGTAGGCAAATCCATCCCGCGTCATTGGACCGCCATCGCGGTTCAGGAACAGTTCCGGCCCGACATTGTTCGGACGGACGGCCAGCCAAGCCCGAATGGCTGCTTGCGTCTCCTTCCAGAGCGGCAGCACCCGCTCCCGTCGGCCCTTCCCAAGCACCCGGATGTTTGCGAACGATCCCCGCGGGAAATCGTCCATCCGAATCGCGAGAAGTTCAGACGCCCGCAAGCCTGCTGCATAGGCCAGATGAAGCATTGCCCGATCACGCAGCCCAGAGGGTGTTCTGCTGTCTGGGGCCGAAAGTAAGGCGCGGACCTCGTCCTTCGCCAGATAGTCTATCAGCTTTACATCTGTCCGTTTGACGGGCAGCGCCCTGACCATCATCGCCTGTTCGAGGCAGGCCGGGCGCCTTGGCTCAAGGAAGCGGAAAAATGCCTTGATCGCTGCGAGCCGGGCATTGCGGGATCGCACGGTATTGGCCCGACCCTCTTCGATGTGCTCGAGAAAGGCCCTGATCAGTCTGACGTCGAGATCCTCGATCGCAAGATCTGAAGGCTGCCGTTTAAGGCATGTGGCCGCAAACCGCAGCAGGAGGGTGAACGCATGGGCATAGGCGGCGATGGTATGTTGGCTGGCTCCACGTTCGTCGGGCAGATGCTTTTGCAGGAAAGATGACAGGTCAGGCGCGAGCGGGGTCATGCTGCACCCCCGATCCACGTCTCTTCCGCCCTTGCCGCGATCATTTGCAACAAGACCGGCGTGGCTTCGAGATACCAGTAGGTATTGGCAATATCGACATGGCCGAGATAGGTGCTCAGGGCCCGCATGTGCCGCAGGACGGACTGCAAATCGTTCCCGCAGGTCTCCAGGGACCGAACCGCGAAGGTATGGCGCAAATCGTGTAGCCGGGGGCCGGGACCAGTCGGATTGCGGTAACCGAGCTTGCGCACGATCCGTACGAAGACCACGTGTGCTCTCGTCGCCGTCGGTGCGTGACCGTGCCGGAGCACGAAAAGGTCATGACCGGCATCACGGACGATGCGCCGCCGATCGAGATAGCGCTCCAACGCTGCACGGGTCGAGGCGTGAAGAGGGACGAGGCGGCTCTTGCCAAATTTGCCCTTGCGGATCATCAGGCCATCTTCCGTCAGGTCGTCGCAACGCAGGGACAATGCTTCCGAGATGCGCAGACCTGTCGAGGCCAGCAATCCGAACAGCGTGTGATAGGTCTGCGGGCTGATCGGGGTCAGGCCTGGAACCAGCAGCGCCTCCGCCAGGATGCCATTGATCTGGTTCTGCGACAGGATGTGGGGAGCGGGTCGCCGGCGCCTTGACCGGCCGAACAATCCTGCGACTGGAACCTCGTGCCGCACGTCCTCTGCATGCAGGAACATCGCGAAGGCGCGGGCCTGATCATATCGGTCTTGTGCAGAATTAGGCGTGGCCGCCCTGCCTGCCCACTCGAGGATTAGTGCCGCGGTTACATGCGGATCGGTCCGGTCAGCAGCAAATGCGGCGAACTCGCGCAAGGACCTCTCATGTTTGGCAAACCCCTTTCCGAGGGCGCGATGCAGGTTGATGTAGCGGTCGACATGGCGATGCATCATGCTGCGTACCCCGGCCAAGGCTGGGCTACCGTCCCCAGCATATCGACATCGACCTTGGCGTAGATTGCCGTCGTGTCCCGCGACGCATGGCGCAGCGCGGCCCCAATCTGATCCAGTTCCGCCCCACCGCGCAGCCATGTCGAAGCCAGCGAATGCCGAAACACATGTGCGCCGGTCGGCAGGCCGACGAAGCCGCCGCGGGAAAGGACTCGAGAGACGATACCGGCGATCTCGGCCGATGAGCGAAATGGGGTGAAAGGGGCTTGGACGCGTAAGAAGACCCGATCGGATGCAACCACCGGGCGTGCGTCCTCGATATAGGCGAGCAGCGCATCACCGACGTCTTGCGGCAAAGGCATAAACACCCCACGTCGGCTTTTGCCGTGCAATCGCAACCTGCTCGCGCGCCAGTCGATGTCGCGGAGATGGAGTTGCCAGATATCGCCAGCCCGCAGGGCCATCCGCGCGAGAAGCAGGATGATGGCGCGGTCCCGCACCTCAACCGCTGTGCCTGTGCCGCAGGACGCGACGATCTCTTCGATGGTCGAAGCCGGGATCGTCTTTGGGACGGTCGAAAGCCTGCGTCGCACCCCTGACGGCACCGCAAGAAGCAGCGACGGAGCACACAATCCCTCGCCGATCATGAAACGCAAGAATGTGCGCAAGACTGTTATCGTCATGCGGACTGACGATCGGGAGCGGTCCTCGCCTTGATCCAGAACGATCGAGCGGACGGCCGCAGCGGTGATCCCCTGCGGTTCCGATCCAAGCTTCATCAGCCAGCGACCCAACTCTTGCTGATAGCGCCTGATCGTCGCGGACGTGGCGCCGCGCTCCCGGCGCATCCAAGTGGCAAAATCGGCGAGGCGTGGATCGGTCGATACTTCAGTGGCCACCACCGCCGGGATCAGTCCTTCCTTGCTGAGAAAAGCCACGAAGGCGCGCGCGCCACGGCGGCGATCCTTGGTGCCGGTCCCCTCGACTCGCTTGCCTCGCTTCGTCTTGATCCCGCATTGGCAGTCATGCTGGGCAAATTGTTCGATCAGGTGATCATCGATGCTGTCCGCTGGAACTCGCATTTGCCGAACCCATTCGGCGAAATGCCGGGCCTGGCTCAAGCGAGAGCTGTAGGTGACCTTACTGTAGCCTTGGGCTGCGAGGTTTGCTGAAAAGCCGACCAAATGCGGGATAAGCCAGGCAACCTCGTCAGGAATGGCAACGTCGCCGGTATCTTCCAGATGGCGAAGAAACCTGCGGGCATCGGTGATGTAGCTTGGGTCCTGCAACTGCGCGGCGCTATAGCGGCCGCACCGACAACGGTGCCGCGCAAAACGATCGATGGCCGCAGCATCAAGATCCCTGATCGCGATTTGCCGGGCGGTGGCCCACTTCAGGAGATGCCGGGCCGCGCTGAGGGCGCCAGCTGACAAGTTGGGGTTATCCGCAAGATAGCTGGAAATAAGTGCTTGGTGGGCGGCAGCCCCGGCGACCGTGGTGCGGCCGGCGTGAGAGTTGGGGGAGGAGGTCATGTCGGGGTGTCCTTCTGCGGTTGAGAGCAGAGGCATCATGATTATGCCAAGTGGAGATCCCAAAATGAAACATCATATCAACGAGATGAAGCGACGCACTCTGCATAACGCGGACGCGGCATATTACGTAATGGATTATCTGCAGCATTCCTTCCCGGTGCAGCTCTATGAGCCCTTCACCGATAGCGAGGGCAACCTCTCCTCGCGGCCTGTCACGCGCGACGGCCAGCCGGTGGAATGCCGCGAGGCCGCGCGCAGGCGCGATGCGCTGATCGAGCATCTGGCCTCGCTGCCGCCGGTGCCCGGGGCACTGGATCAGATCGTCCAGCGCTTCGGCACCGATCTGGTGGCGGAAGTGACAGGCCGCTCGCGCCGGATCGTGCGCAAGGGCGAGGGCCATGCCGCGCGGCTTGTCGTGGAAAGCCGGGCCGGGTCTGCCAACCTCGCGGAAACCGCCGCCTTCATGGATGACCAGAAGCGCATCCTGATCTTCTCGGATGCGGGCGGCACGGGGCGCAGCTACCATGCCGATCTCGGAGCCAAGAACCAGCGCTTGCGGGTCCACTACCTGTTGGAGCCCGGCTGGAAGGCAGACGCGGCCATTCAGGGTCTCGGCCGCACCAACCGCACCAATCAAGCGCAGCCGCCACTGTTCCGACCGGTGGCCACCGATGTGAAAGCAGAAAAGCGGTTCCTGTCCACCATCGCGCGCCGCCTCGACACGCTGGGTGCCATCACACGGGGCCAGCGCCAGACCGGCGGGCAGGGGTTGTTCCGGCCTGAGGACAATCTTGAGTCGCCTTACGCCCGCGATGCGCTGCGCCAACTCTACCGCCGCCTCTATCGCGGTGACGTCACGGGCTGCTCGCTCGGGGCTTTCGAGGATGCGACGGGCCTCAGCCTGACCGATGACAATGGCCTCAAAGACGACCTGCCCCCCATCACGACCTTCCTCAATCGCCTACTGGCGCTGACGATACATATGCAGGGCATTCTGTTCACCGCTTTCGAAGAGCTTCTGGCGCAGCGAATCGAGGGCGCCATCGCAGCCGGGGTCTACGACCTCGGGCTTGAGACACTGCGCGCCGAGAGCTTCCGGGTGACGGATGCACGGGTGATCTATACGCACCCCGGCTCCGGCGCGGAAACCCAGCTGCTGAGCATCGCAGAAAAGCGCCGCAACACGCCGACCTCGCTGGCCGATGCGCTGGACTGGCTTGATGACCCGAAGGCACGGCTCCTGTTCAACAGCCGCTCGGGTCGCGCGGCGGTGCAGGTGCCCGCGACCAGCCTGATGCTGGATGATGGCACGATCGAGCCCCGCTTGCGGTTGATCCGCCCCACCGAGGCAAGCACCGTGCCTGCAAAGCTGATGGACGACACGCATTGGCTCGAGGCCGACCGCACGGCTTTCACAGCCGCCTGGACCACGGAACTGGCCGAGGTGCCGGAGTTCTCGGAAACCACGCTGCACATCGTGGCGGGGCTCTTGCTGCCGATCTGGAAGCAACTGCCGCAGGACGAGACCCGCGTCTACCGACTGCAAACCGACGACGGTCAGCGCATCATCGGTCGCCGTGTCTCGCCCGTCTGGGTCGCGACCACACTTGCCGCCGATGCGCCGAAGCTCACGGCGGCGCAGGTGCATGTCCTCGTTCTTGAGGGCAAGACCGTGGTGCGCCTGGCCGAGGGGATCGAGCTGCACCGCTCCCGCGTCATGGGCGTCAACCGGATCGAGCTGTCGGGCTTCTCTGAGGCCGCCAAGGACAGGCTCAAGGCCGATGGCTTCTTTTCAGAGATCATCGCCTGGAAGTTGCGTCTGTTCTGCCCGGTTGATCCGAGCGGCATCGCAATACTGGATCGTCTGCTTGCGCGTTGTCCTGTGACGGGACTACATGCGCGCGGAGGGTGTTGAGCCATGTATTCCGAGACCGAAGATGTGATCCGCGCACTCGGCGAGAATGCCGAAAGCGTGTGTCGCGCTTACCTTCCCGCCGGACGGCGGGAGGGGTCCTACTGGATCGTGGGCGATCTGCAGAACAATCCCGGCCGGTCGCTCTTCGTGCGGCTGACGGGGCCAACGTCGGGGCCGGGCGCGCGCGGAAAATGGCAGGACGCTGCTGTCGGATTGCATGGTGATCTTCTCGACATCATCCGAGAGCGAACGGGGATCGCCCGCTTTCCCGACCTTCTGGCCGAGGCGCGGGCGCATCTTGGCCGTCCAATGCCGGTTCTAGCGGAGGCGCCAGTGCCGAAGAAGCCCAAGGCCCCGGGTGGCACGCCAGCTGCGGCGGCGCGCTTGTTTGCAGCCTCCATGCCGGTCGCAGGCACGCTTGCCGACACCTACCTCCGCACCCGAAGCCTCACCCAAGGCGGGGTGATGAGCGGCTCCTTACGCTTCCACCCGAAGTGCTGGCATCGGGATGAGGGTCAGACCCGGAGCATCCCCAGACCGGCGCTGATCGCGGCGGTCACCGATGGGGCAGGCCTGTGCCAAGGTGTGCATCGCACCTGGTTGGCCCCTGACGGCAAGGGCAAGGCGGCGGTCAAAACGCAGCGGCAGGCAATGGGTCACATCTTGGGCAATGCTGTCAGGCTGACCCCGCATGATGACATCCTCGTGGTCGGCGAAGGCATCGAGACCATGCTGTCCTTGTTCGAGGCAGCCCCCGGCCTTCCCGTCTGGGCGGCGCTTTCATCGGGTCATCTCGGGGCCGTCCTACTGCCGGCGGGAGTGCAGCGCCTCTACATCGCCATCGACCGCGATCCGGCCGGGCAACGCGCGGCAGAGAGGTTGAGCGCCAGAGCGACCGAGGTCGGGATTGCAGCCCAAGTGCTCGAGCCGCAACTCGGGGATTTCAACGATGATCTCCAGGCGAACGGCAGGCTGGCGCTGCGCCAGCATCTGGCAGGGCAGATCGGGCCTGAGGATCGGCAGCGCCTGTTGGGCTGAGCACCGCCGCCGCAAGGGGCTGTCCAGGAGTGCGAGGGCAGGGGTCATGTATCCCTGTCGCGGGTGTTGATCATCACCTTTGCCTCTTCCCGGGTAAATCTCATCCACCCGACACCCGCACGGCCTTCAAGAGATGGGCGTGCTGCCGTCAAAGGGTCCGCCCCCTCAAGGGCGGCAGGCAAGCTATTTCCGCCGCGGGGGAAGTGCCCCCGCTTTGCATCGCGAAACAAATAGCCTGCCTGCCGCCCTCCTCCACATGCGTTTCGGCCCCGAAGAGGGGGTGAAGGGGCGTCCGCTATGACGGCTCAGAGCTGCCCATGAAGGCCGCGCGGGTTGTCGCGCGGACGAGACAGGCCCGGAGGCAAGAAACCAATGACGATCCACACCCACGACGATGCGTATGAGCCCGCCCACACTGCATCCCAGACCGCCCATGCGCTCGACGAGTTGCAGCTTTACGGCTTCCGCCCCTTTGATGAGCCAGATCCGCGCCCGATGCCCGATGGGCAGCGCCTTGCGGTTGCCGTCGCCGATATCTTCGATGCCCTCGTCGCGACTCTGGAAGACACCCGCATGGAACCCGACCTTGAAGAGGTGCTCTGGGGCCAGGTCAACCTGTTTCACCGCGCCACCGCCCGGGTTGAGCGGTCGCTCGATGACAATGAACAGGCGCAGCGCCGCCTCCAGCGCGAGCAGGACGGCTCCGAGGTGAAAGCGAACGAGCTTGAGCGCCTGACGGCCGAAGGCCTGACCCTGATCGAACGGCGCAACTGCATGGACATGATGCGCGATCACGCCGCCACGGAGTTCGTCCATCACACGGGCTCGGCCTGGCGCCCCCGCACCGGCTCGATGGTGAACCGCCAGCACATGACCGCAGCGCTGATCGACAGCCGCGACTTCCTTGCCGCCAAGCGCCGCGCGGAAACCGAGGTGATGCTGCCCGCAGGCCCCAAGGTTGCCCTCACCGGCGGGACCGACTTCAACGATCACCGCCTGATCTGGGGCAAGCTCGACCAGGTCCGCACCAAGTATCCCGACATGGTCCTTCTGCACGGGGGAAGCCTGAAGGGCGCCGAACTCATCGCCGCGAAATGGGCCGAGGCCCGGGGCGTGACGCAGGTGGCCTTCAAGCCCGACTGGACCAAGCACGCCAAGGCCGCACCCTTCAAACGCAACGACGCCATGCTGGACGTGCTGCCGGTGGGTGTCCTTGTCTTCCCGGGCAATGGCATCCAGGAGAACCTTGCCGACAAGGCCAAAAAGCTCGGCATCCCAGTCATGAAGTTCGAGAAGGGGGCGTGAGCCCCCTTTTCCCCTCTCGGGAAAATCAAGGTGGCAGGGCGCGCGTCCACTTGATATTATGGAAGAAAGCCTGCTGGATCACGATATGTCTCACTCTGTCGCTCAACTTGAGGTGTT